>JABSQK010000805.1 GCA_013215875.1 Lentisphaeria bacterium | reverse complement strand
AATTCGGAAAGTTTCACATCTATTTCATCATTTCCTTTTAAAAGGCGGGCTATATTGGGTGTGAGACTGATGATGCCTTTTATTGATTTTTGTGCACCATGTGCTGTCCTTTCTTCGAGAGCGATGGCAATGAGCATAAAGAATGCAATAATTCCTGCTTCCTGATATTTCTGCATGACAATGGCAGCAATCAAGGCAATACCAACAAGTGAATCCATATGGATCTTACCCTTGGCAATATGCTTAGCGGCATCTATTACAATTGGAATAGACAAAAGAACAGAACCAAGGCGGGCGCTCAATATTGCCAGTGCTGGCTCATCGTAAAATGCCTCCGCGAGAAAACTCGCAAGAATCAAGGCACCGCCAAATACCAAGGCAAATGGTTTCATTTTAGCATGATAATGCGCATGGTCCTGATGCTCGTGTTCATCATCTTGGCTATGCACATTGTGCTCTATATTTTCAGCTTCAGCAGACATTAGTGATTATGGGGTTGGTCTTCATTTTCATCTTCATCTTCTTTACTTTTTTTAGGTTTACGTAGAAAAATACGTATTTCACTTGAGCCAGGATACAGCATCATCCGGTCGTGAGGAACTGACAGCACTCGGCTTATTGTTTCCAGATATTTGACCATCAGCACTGAATTACCGGACTTGGCAACACTTTTTTGCATGGCTTCAAAATAATTTGCGTCTGCCTTGATTGTATCGACAATTTCTTGTTTGTAGGCATTTGCTTCTGAAATAATTTGGGCGACGTCACCTTCGACTTTACGAAGTGCTTCATTGCGATAGGTCTCCGCATTCTGAATCTTTTTATTCTGAGTTAATTCAGCCGCCACGACATTCTCAAACGCAATCTTACTCTTTATGGGCACACTGTATTTTTCATAATTTACACGATTGACTTTTATACCAATACTCAATTTATTTACATAACTTTGAAACAGTTTTTCAACTGCAAGCCTAAACTTTTCTTTTTCTTTAATGAGCGCATTATCCACTGTGTAACTGGCAGCAGTATGCACAATGGCTTGTGATAACGCCTTATTAATGATCGCTTCAGGGTCTTTGTAGTTGAGGTAGTAGGTCTTATAATCTTTTATGCTGTATATAACAGACCACTTTGTATGCAAAATATTATAATCGCCGGTAAGATTATAGCCATCGTCGAGGATATGTAAGTCACCGCTGGTATTCGCCGGTGCATCCCGACTAAGTGGGTTTTGAGCTGTTTCCTTATACCAAAATTTTACTTCCAGACGCCTCATCTTTTTGGCATTAATTTTAACAACTGAATTAAATGGCTTTGGCAATCCAAAATAAATACCGGGTTCGGTGGATACTTTGATGATTTTTCCAAAGCGCATTTGCAGGGCATGTTCTTTTTCATCAACTTTATAAATACCGGAAAACAGATAAACAGCAATCAACAATATCAAAAATATACGCAAGCCCGTAAAGGCAGTTTTTAATGTGCGCAGCAGGGCCATGGTGGCCTGTTCATTGTCGTTCTCTATATGTGTTTCAATATCGTCAAGCATAAATTATTTTTTCTTCTTTTCCAACTGGTTGAGATACTCTTCAGTAAAGAGGTTAAATGGCGGTGTTCTCGTATCCATGATAACCGTGTCTCTTTTCTTAAACGCCTCTTCAGCGAGTTGTAAGCGCATGAGAAAAATTGCCAGTGATGGATTCTTCTTAAATACATCATAGGATTCGGCAGCATCTGTATCTCCCTCTGCTTTTATTGCTTCTGCTTCTTTACGGGCATTCGACAATTTCTGATCCCGTACACGATTTGCATCGGCGATAATTTCTTGTGCTTTTGCTTCGCCCTGGCTAATAATATCCTTCGATTCAGCTTCACGTTCGGCGTTCATACGTTCAAAAACTTTTTGGGTTACAGTTATTGGAAAGCCAAGATGGGCGATGCCGATTTTTTGCACGTCAATGCCAATCGCTTTTGCATTCGCTTTAATAGGCTTAAGCATGTCGGCCTCGATTTGGCTCAGCTTTAGAGCATCCTTGCTGGTATTGATTAAATCTTTAAACACATACTGCCCAAAGGTGGCTCCTCTTACATCACTAAGCAGTGCTGTAAGTTTTTCTTCAGCAAGTTCTTCAGTGCCCACATTGTTCATGAATAATACAATTCCCTCTTCATCTATTTTCCAGGTAAGGAAAACACTGACCACAATGTTGCGCCTGTCTTTGGTGAAAACTTCTTCCATTTCACCTTTGTTCCCACTAAAGACATGTATGCGGTTATCATGCCGCCAAACATCTGTTACAAATGGCAATTGCCAACCGGGCCCGGGCTTGGCAGTATCGACTACTTTTCCAAAGCGCTTGATGACTGCATATTCATTTTCTTCTATTTGGTATCTTACAAGCGTCAGTAGCAAGACAAGTGTGATGACAAATATCAATGTTATCACCGGCCAGTGCTCTTTCATTTTATCTATGGACATAGGGTCTACTCCGTTTCGGGCGTTAATTCAATATCAGTTATATCATCGCGTATATCATCATCTTTATAGACGAGTTGAATATCACGCTTTGACAAATTTATATACTTCTTAAATTTTTGTTTTTTAAACAAGCGCAGGTACATGCTTGTTTCTGCTCGTGCCTTGAATACTTCAGGTGCGCTTTCGTAAGCGGTCAATTGTTTGTTGAAACGGTCTGCCTGGTTGATTGATTCTGTGCTGCGTTTGTATTTATAAGCGTGTGCTTCCGCAACGATTTTATAGGCATGGCCCGTAGCAAGATTTATTGTTTGGTTGGCTGCGCCATGCGCTTTGAGAATTGTTGTTTCTTTATCTGTTTCAGCGCTAATAATTCCCTGAAAAGATGCTGCAACTTCTGTTGGCGGGTGTATATCTCGCAATATGATATTGACAATCTCTATTCCCAGAGATGTTTTTGGATTAGCGGATAAAGCATCAATTGCTGCTATTATGCGCTGGGATATTTCCTGTTTTGTCTTCAAATGACCGTGTCCCAGGATTTCGTAAAGATCATGGGAAGCCATATAATTTACGATGATTTGCTGACAGGTTTGTTCAAGGATAAGTTCCGGTGACTTATAATTGAAGGCATAGTGATGAAGCTCTTTTTCCTTAATTCTATAGAAGATACTCAAATTCGCAGAGAGGAAATTCACCGGAACAAATGTGCTGGTATCTTTAGCTGCTTTTTTCACAGCTACGAGAAAGCGTGTTTCATCTTTATGATGCTTGGTCGTCCAGAGAATTGCCCTGCCTCCTGTGGTATCAGCAGACGGATCATCAGGTTGACCTTCAGGCCCATGTTCCGCACTGTCTTCATCCTCTTCATGAAAGCCAACGTCCACCCGGTGCAGTTTTTTTAACTGGTATATTTTATAATATTGAAATGGCCGTGGCAACTTCCATTTATATCCCGGTCCCCTGCTTTCGTCGCTTTTCTTACCGCGGGTGATGAGAATGCCTCGTTCATTTGGCTTTATGATTACAAAGCAATCCAGCATGTAAACGACCAGGGCCAAAAGCAAAATAAATGGCAGGATGCTTTTTTCCAGAATGCCATAAAACCAAGTTTCTGAAACCTTGAAGCCAAATTGGTAGTCCAGACTCTGGGCAACATTTTTTGCCAATCCACCGGGTTGAGTCAGCAGGCTTAAGAAGCGGCTCTCATACAACGGACGCCGGAGCTCATCGCGCTTTCGCGGACGATAAATTTCGATAATGCAATTGAGCAGGAGCTCCAGGCCAAATATAGCAATGACGAAGATAATTATCAGGGAGATTGAAACATCAAGCTGGCCCAGGTCAGAAGTAAAAAATTCTGGATTTCTATGTGAAATTGCATGGGCCGATTTTACCAATAAGGCAATAAAGAATATACCTGCTGAAAGAAGTAACCATTGGGCGGTTGGGCGCAACCAGCGATTGCTACTTTCTCTTGATAAGCCATTCACATAACTGCCATACATTAAGGTAATGATAAACATGAAAAAGATGAGCCCGGCCGCTCCCAGAGCATTGTCTCCGGAATTTTCCATTCCCAGGTCCTGCAGCTGGCTGAATTTCATAAAAATTCGTGAGCAGGTAAGAGGTATCGATAGACCAATCAGTATGGCGATGACTGAGATGATCCATTTATCAAATTGTTTAAGGGCTGTTTCAGACATGCGCATGGCATCATTCTGGTCTTCAAACAAATCATCTTGTTTATAGTCGCTCTTTACGCGCTCTCGATCTATGCTTTCTTCGGCTTGTTTACGGACAAGAAAGCAGCGCCAATAGGATAATATGGCAAATAGCATCGCCAGGGCAAGGGGAATAGAAGCGACATAAAGAAGCTGACTTTGAGCCCAGAATTTGCTAAACATCGCTGTAAAAACAAAAAAGAATTTGGCAATAAAAAAGCAAGCCAGTGAATTACGTTCAGCCCGTTTGGAATTATCGATCATACCTTGTTACCCTGTTTACATATAGTTGTGTTCAAAATAATGAGCCTT
>JABSQK010000804.1 GCA_013215875.1 Lentisphaeria bacterium | reverse complement strand
TAAGTTGTTCGTTAGCATCATCAGGTTCTTCTTCTGATTTTGCTGCTGGAGCTTTGACTTCATCTTTTGTTTCCGTGGCTGCTGCTACTTTAGTACTGGCAAAGAGTGCATCGAGTTCATCCTGGTTAAGTTGCTCGCCAGCATCAGCAGCTTCTTCTACTTTCTCTGATTCAGCTGGAGCTTCGACTTCATCTTTTGTTTCCGTGGCTGCTGCTACTTTAGTACTGGCAAAGAGTGCATCGAGTTCATCCTGATTAAGTTGCTCAGCATCATCTGATTCTGTTGATTTCTCAGATTCTGCGGAAGCTTCGGCTACTACTTTCGTTTCTGAAGGTATTTTTGTATTCGCAGCAAAGAGTGCGTCGAGATCATCCTGGTTAAGTTGCTCATCAGCATCTTCTGCTTTCTCAGATTCTGCTGAAACTTCGGCTATTTCGACTTTTGCAGCAACTGTCTCTGGTTCTGCTTCATCATCGCCCGCAAAAAGCGCATCAAGGTCACTTTGATCGAGAAAATCGTCAACATCACCTTCAAAGCCCTCGGCTATTACTATTTTAGTTGTTGGTTCGGGAACCGGTCTGGCAGGTGCCTCATCAATCTTTTCAACTTTAGTAGCTGCATCTTCAGCGAATAAAGAATCAAGTTCATCTTGTTCGAGATGCCCGTCTATATCACCTTCGAAACCTTGGGCTATTTCTATTTTTCCTTCTGTAGCTGGCTCAGTTTCATCGCCGCCTGACAATGGTGTATCAAGTTCATTCTGGTCTAAGGGTTCATCAGGACTTTCTTCTTGTTCCGTTGCGGGTTCGTCAGGTTCAGTTGTTATGCCTGCTTCCTCTTCCTCTTCCTCTTCCTCATCACTCTTCATGAAAGCACGAAGATCATTGGCTTCTATTTCAATTGTTTCATCGCCTTCTAGTTCGTCTTCCTCAAACATATCCAGAAGCGTTCGAATATTACAGGGTTCGCCTTCAAGTTCGACACCAAAGAGATATGCCTGCTCTTTTTCATCACCCTCAAACATATTCACAAATGAATAGAGACTTTTAATGGGCGAATAAATTGTCAGAATATTTTTGGGTAGAGAAGCAACTTTTTTCCTGCTATACTTTTGGATAATTGTCGTAACTTGAGTTGGGCTGTATTTGGAATCCTCAAAGCTGTCTTCTTCAAGTTTTTCTTCAAGTTCTTCCTCTTCTTCTTCAACTGGGTCTACTACTTCACGATTCTCAATCCAACTTTTCAGACGTTCTATGGCATCGATATTTTCCTGAATAATGCCATCGCTTTTAAAGCCGAGCAATTCAGCGAGTTGGCTGTTGAATATTCCTTCGGGACTGTCCTCAGGAATATATGGAAGAAAGCCATCAGGGGGTTCAAGATCTTCAAGTGCTATATCATCTAGATTTTCTTCAGCGGCCGCAGTCTCTTCTGCTTCTGTAGTTTCTTCAGCATCAGTAGTTTCTTCAGCGTCAGTAGTTTCTTCTGCGTCTGTAGCTTCGTCAGCTTCTGTTGTTTCGTCTATTGATTCCATATCAGTCTATATTTGTAATTTTCAGCAAAGCTCATCTTTGCTATAAACTTACTTTTCGACTGATTTATGGAATTATTTAGTAAAATCTGATTATTTGTAGCCTGATAATTAATCAAGAGCCGGCAAACTTGCAGCAGCTATTGCCTGTCCGTGGCGTTTATCATTTTCGTTGGGGGTAACAATATCTATTCCTGCATGCTCAGGAAACTCGTTTTCTAAAATTTTCTTTGCTGTGGAGATGATAAGGTCGCCGCCCTGCCCGCTTGTCACACGGCCAAGAATCATCAATTTATTTATCTCATAGAAGTCGGCCCAGTGCGCGATCGTATAACCAAAATATGTACCAATCGTCCGGTAGATTGCCGCCGCTTTATCATCGCCCGATGCCATTGCCTCCTGTACTTTTATCAATTGTTCAGGAAAAGGCATCTCCTCAGGAAATTCAAACCCGGCAATTCCTGCCAGACGCGCCACAGCTTGCTGAGAAAAATATTGCACCCCGCAGCCGGCATCACCGGACCACTCATCGACCGGTGCATCTTCGCGATAGTCGATTGGTGCGAAAGCTAGTTCATTTAACCACGAGGTTATATTCCCCTGAGCATTTACATAACCCGCAGCCAGGCTTGTTCCCATGGATATACCGAGTACGCCATTCGCATCCATCGACATAGAGCCGGCCAATGCAGACACATCGCCATCGTTTACCAGCTCAAAGGGAACAGCCCATTTATCCCGAAAGTCATAAAAAATCCGCCGAATATATTTTTCAGTATCCTCGGGGGAAATTCCACGAAATAGAGAGGAGACACGCACTTCGCTATTTACAATGACACCAGCAGCACTGCCGCCAATAGCATCCACCCGCGGCAAATGTTTTGCGGCCTCTTCTAGACTGGCCTGTATACCGTCGATATGGTATTGCGGATCGCTTTCAAAATACGGTGACCATTCGACTTCCTCGCTGAAAACAACTTTGCCATCAATGACCGCCGCACATTTTCTGTCACTGCCACCCAGGTCAAAACCAATTCGACAACCATCCAAATTTCGCCCCTGGGCACGATTATTTGTTTTTTCCTTGGGTAAATCTTCTTCTGTACAATAAATAAATTGTATGTCAGAAGCAAAAACCTTCGTACCAATAAGATCGCAATCAAATGCCCGGGCACCGCTTTTACTGTAAATTGTAGACAGCAAGTCGGCACTGCTTTTATCTGTTATATAAAGCTTACTGCCTCCTTGCATCCAAAGCAAAAATTTTACAAGACGTTCGACAAAGAGCTGTGTATTGGGGGTTGATGGAGAGATCACTCGCCGGGTATGAAAACAACTCCCGTCCGGGCGTTCCAGAGCAATGGTCAATGTGCATTTGTCGGTTGCGCTTTCTGCCGCTTTCAGATAATTGCGGTTAAATACAGCTGCGGCAATAAATTCAGGATCCAGTTCAGGTTGATGTTTCATTCTATCTTCCTCTTGTGTTAATTTCAGGTCTAGAACGTATTGTAAAAGGACTAAGGTTCAAGGCAATAAATTGATTGTTGATGCTGATTCAGGGCCCAAGGCAATCCGAACTATGACGTTTTCAGAAAAGTCAATTTTTGTCAATTTAGCAAACTATGCTTACACCCTTTTTTTGAGAACCATCAATTTGTCAATGCTTGGGGGTAAAAACTTGCCGAAAGCGGCTTGGCATGGGCTTTGCTATATTCTAAGTCCTACCATCCCCCCATGTTTAGGCCGGCTTTTCGAAGCCGGCTTTTTCTTTGCCTTGTTCCTTCCACCTTTTTCCAGTATACAGTTGACAACTAGCCTGATGAGTAGTATGAATTAAGTCAGGCTTACGCGTCAATCCGTATGCATCTTAAGCAACCGCAATCACCAAAATGATCGTCTGATAATGCCATTTGATTCCAGGATAAAACAACAACTCATAGACTATTTAGGCAAAGACTGGGTAAAGGACGACTCGGTCACCCTTTACTCCTACAGTTGCGATGGTTTAACCCTGCATCCTGCGGAGCCTATGGGGGTGATTTTTCCCGATAATACGGACGAGCTTGTTGCGGCCGTAAAACTGTTTGCAAAAAACAATATTACCTTTCTTCCCAGAGGTGCAGGCACAGGGCTTTCAGGTGGTGCAATTCCGAACCAGGGAAGTGTTGTGATTGAAATGAATCGCATGAACCGCATACTGGATGTCGATGAGGTTAATCGCACCATTACCGTAGAGCCCGGTGTTGTAAATCTGAACATTTCAAAACATGCCAGCCCATTGGGATTACACTTTGTGCCTGACCCATCCAGTCAGAAAGCATGCACCATTGGAGGAAATGTCGGTGAAAATTCCGGCGGCCCGCACACCTTAAAATATGGTGTTACGGTCAATCATATTCTCGCCATGGAAGTGATTTTACCTGATGGCGAATGTATCGAGCTTGGCGGCAATTATTTTGGTACACCTGGGCCCGACCTTCTGGGCCTGTTCATCGGTAGTGAAGGCACCTTTGGAATAGCAACAAAAATCACCTGCCGTCTAACAGCCAATCCGGAAAGAGCAATCACCCTGCTCGGCTCTTTTTCAACAATACGGGATGCCTGCCAAACAGTTTCAGACATTATCGGCAATGGTATTGTTCCTGCCGCCCTCGAGATGATCGACAAGCTCGTTATCTCGGCCCTCGAACAAACCATAAAACCGGGATTCCCGCTCGATGCCGAAGCTATATTGATCATTGAGCTTGAAGATTTGAAAGATGGTTTAGATGAGGAAGCGAGTGAAATAGAAGCGATTTTAAAAAAGAACAATGCCAGTACCATTCGGCGTGCGACAGATGATGCTGAACGTGCGTTAATCTGGCAGGCACGTAAAGGGTCCTTCGGGGCGATTGGCAAATTATCACCGAGTTATTATACTCAGGATGGTGTCATTCCTCGCAGTTCCCTACCTGATGTGCTCGATAAAATCATGGCGATTGGTGATTCATACGGCCTGCGAATAGCCAATGTATTCCATGCCGGCGATGGCAACCTTCATCCACTCATACTCTATAATTCTCTCGATGAAAAAGAATCACAGGCAGCACTTGATGCCGGCATGGAAATACTCCAGATATGCCTCGACACGGGTGGTTCGCTTTCCGGTGAACATGGCATAGGCCTGGAAAAAAATAATTTAATGAGCAAGGCATTTTCAGAAGTCGACCTGGATAATATGCAGCAGGTACGGGTCGCATTTAACCCGCATGAACTCTTAAACCCCGGCAAGATTTTTCCAACACCTGGTCGTTGCGGTGAAATAAAAATGCTCGCGAAAAAATCGGGAATACAAGTATGATTCTTAGTCCCGATACAAAAGAAGATGCTGCTCAAGTCATACAGGAACGTATTGCCGACAGCAAAGCAATTGCAGTCTGCGGATCGCAAAGCCGGGGCTATTTCCCAAAAGATATCGACCGACTATCAAGCCGAAAACTCAACAAAATACGTTTTTTAGAACCGGCGGATATGGTTGTGGGTGTTGAAGCGGGCATGCTCTATTCGGAGCTCGAAGACATACTCGCAGACAAAGGCATGATGTTACCTGTAAAATCCTGGGACAGCGATAACACAGTGGGTGGAATGGTCGCCTGCAATAGTTTCGGTTCACAAAAATTGTTTTCCGGTGCCCTGCGAGATGCGATCATTGGCATGGAATACATCAATGGCAAGGGCGAAATCGTCCGCAGCGGTGGCAAGGTCGTAAAAAATGTAACAGGCTACGATCTTGCAAAGATGATGCTTGGCAGTCAGGGCGGCTATGGCTTTATTACCTCTGTAAATTTCAAGGTCATGCCCACCCGGGTCAGTCCGATTTTTCTTAGCCTGAATGATTCCAGCGTGGATTGGGCAGAAGCCATACTCAAAGCGCATGCGGAAAAAATTCCTTTTGATTCTCTACAGGTATTTAAGAAAAGTGGCGAGGCTTGGACTTTGCAGATTGGTATCTCTGGAAATTCCTTGAGAAAGAAACGCATTCAAAGTGATCTGTCATCTTGCATGGCGCCTCTCGAGGAAGTTCCCTATGAAAATTTGTTTGCCAATACTTTGGCTGAATCAAAATTCCATTTAAATAGTCGTTTAACGACAGAGGAATTGCTTGATGAAGCATTACTAAAAGAACTGGGTGCTCTGAATGCCGACCTGGTGCTAAATCCTTACGGCGCTGAAATACATATATTTTCTTCCGGGTCTGCTGAAGAACAACGGGAACTTTTTCAGACATGCATTAAAAAGTTCTCCGCCAATGGCCGCTATTTAATTTTGAATAAGTGCGATGAAGACTTAAGAAATGATTGTCAATTCATCTCCCCATGGCCAAGCGAATATCCCCTCATGAAAATCATTAAAGAAAAAATTGATCCACAAAATATTTTTCACAGTCAGTTTTTTCAGGACATGCAATGAGCACAGTATCCGAGAAATTAAAAGCTGCAGAATTTGAAGGAATCTTAAACTGTGTGCATTGCGGATTATGCCTGGATGCATGTCCGACCTATACAGAGCTTGCCACAGAGCAGGATTCACCTCGCGGGCGGCTTTTCTTAATGCGCGGACTTTGGGAAGGCGAACTTGAGCTTACGGAAGAAGTTGCCGAGCCCCTCTGGCGCTGCCTCGACTGCCGGGCCTGTGAAACTGCCTGTCCATCCAATGTACCTTATGGTGAACTCCTGGAGAAAACCCGCGATCTCATGGTGGATGAATTACCAATGGGCATAAAAGAAAAATTCCTGCGTACGGTTTTCTTTAAATGCATATTCCCCTACTCGAGCAGACTGACTTTGCTTGGCAATATTTTCTGGCTTTATCAGAAACTGCGAATCCCTCAATTGGTGACAGGAACCTTTATCAAATACCTCTTACCAAAATCCACTGTCGAACAGCACAAGCTGATGCCGAAATTTAATGGCGGTTCGTTCAAGAAAAAGAATTCCGGCAAACACCTCAGTGCTAAAGAAGCCAAACTGCGTGTGGGGCTTTTCACCGGATGCATCATGGATCTTGCAAATCAGGAAATTCACCAAGCCACCCTGAAGGTACTGTTGGCGGCAGGCTGTGAAGTGGAGCTTAACCAAGACCAGGGATGTTGCGGCGCACTGCATGTGCATAGCGGAGAGCGGGACATTGCTCAAGCACTCGCCAAGAAAAATATTTCTGCATTTGGTGACGGACTCGATTTTATTATTACAAATGCCGCAGGCTGCGGCGCCCAGCTACAAGAGTACAAACACCTGTTTAAGAAAGAGGATATATTGCAGGAAAGAATCGAACGGTTTGAAAATAAAGTTGTGGATATATTACAATTTCTTGAAATACATAAGCAGCAATTGGATTCCTTATCATTCAAAAATAATGAACAGGAAGTTATTTTATATGATGCGCCCTGTCATTTAATTCATGCTCAGAAAGTCGATGCAAAACCAATAGCACTCTTAAACGGAATACCCGGTATAGAACTTGTCGCTATTCCTGAAGCAGACCGATGCTGTGGTTCTGCCGGTATTTACAACCTGTCGCAGCCGAAACTATCAAATGATATTCTCGATCGCAAACTCGATAATATTGAACTGGCCATGAAGCAAAATCCCAAAGCTAAAGTTTTAGTCACGGGAAACCCGGGTTGCCTCTATCAATTAAAATATGGCATAGAAAAACGCCAACTCGATTTGCAAGTCGTACACCCCATCACCGTAATTGCTTCTAGCCTGGTTAATAATAAATAAAACTCCATTTTTTTAAATCTTCCCTTGAGTTATGAGGAATTATGTTTATACTAACTTTATAAAGAGTTTATAGTATCAATCCCTAAAAGGAGATTCCGAATGGTTCATTTTTTCGCTTTTTTCATCGCGTTGTCCTCAGTATCCGCATGTGTAAGTACGAGTTACTCAGTGGAGGAGGAATCAATTATCAGCAATGATTTGGGTTATTTACTACTTGGCAAAATTCCGTCACACAGTAAAAAGTTTTATGAACAGCAATTAAAGATTCAGAGTCTCATTCTTAAACGTTCTCCTGACAATGTAATTGCTCGAAATGACCGGGCCGTTGCCTTACTAAAATTGACACGTTGGGATGAAGCTATCAAAGAGCTCGAAACAGTTCAATCTATCAAGAAAGACCTTTATAATACCCATGTTAACCTTGGCATCATTTATAAAAAAACCGGCAACTATAAGAAGTCTGCCTGGCATATTGAAAAATCCCTGCAAATAAAACCTGCCGGCCATTTAGGACTAGGCGACAATTACCTGCGCATGATCGTTTGGAAAAGTAAAAGCAGGCCGCAAAAGAATTTTCTAGGGATAAACTATAATGAGGGTCCGCAAGGTCTGAGAGATGACATGCGAGTAAACAAACAGTATTTGATAAATCTCTTGAAAGCGGACAGGCATTTTTCAGATGTGTATTTAGTCTTAGGGGATCAATTGGTTCTTGAAGAAAATTATCAATTGGCGATTCGTTCCTATCATCATGCTATAAAATTGAAGCACCACAAAAAAGATCTTATTTTGGAACGCATTGAAGGGATCTATACAATTTGGAATAACGAATTACGAAATGAATATATTATTGAAGATTATCAGCTAACAGCGAAGTATATCGACCTGGAATTAGATCATGCAGCTAGCTGGCTCAATTCATTTAAGCTGCAAGAAAGTAAATTAGTTCTCTCTGGTAAAACCCAGCCTGTATTCAGCAGAACGCTTCGTGCGATGAATAAGAAAGACGATTTTGCGATGCACCCAATTGGCCAGGTCTTACGGGTTAATTTTGAGGGCGGCTATAGCATTGCCGGCATGCCGGCAATTTCCAAATATGATAGAACGGAGACAATCAATTTTTTCCTTATTACTGCCCTAGCCAATGTCATTGCAATGGTTTTTTATAGCTTTGGAATAAAACGTCAGCGCCTGTTTAGAGATTTAGCTATCATCCGCAATCGCCGTAGAAACGTCGAGATAAAAGATTACCTCTGTAGGCAATACGCTTAATTAGAAAACAGCCACCAATACAAGTCCAACAACAACTATCGATACGCCAAGTATTTTTGTACGCGGAGCCTTTTCTTTAAGCACGATGATGCCTAGCAGTGCTCCCAAGGGAATGCTGATCTGCCGAAAACCCACGATATAGCTGACATTGCTTGAATAGGCATAGGCGATCAGTACAAGTAAGTACGTTATCTGTATAGCAACACCAGCAAGTATTGGGCTTTTAATATCATCCTTTATCTGTTGCTTAAATTCATCCCGGTTCTTTCGCCTTATCACGATATATAGAAAAATCCAAAACAATGTCGAGAGTGATTGTAATCCGGCATATATTAGCGTTACATGGGTATTTCCCAGTTCTTGCAATTCAGGGGTATTTCGTAATATGTTCAATGCTTTATCATCCACAATAGAGTAACCAGTTGTTCCTATTGCTGTGAACAGTGCCAGTACACACGTGGCATTAAGGTAATTGCGCAATCGTAGTTCACTGAAGCGTTGAATCGGCACCAGAAAGCAGCCGCCGACTATCAATAGTATGCCGATTATTGCCAGTCGTGTCACCTCATTGCCCTGCCCCAGGAACAGTGTGATTACGACTATAACGATTGCCGGTGATGAGCGGGCCAAGGGATAAACAACAGACATTTCGCCGCTGCGATAGGCAGCAGCCAAACATAAAAAGTATGAGGATTGGAAAAGACCAGTAAGAATTATGAGTGGCCATACACGCTGTGGAAACAAGCCGTCCAGGAAAATGTTGCTGGAATAAATAAGTACAGGACTAAGAAGCAAAGCAGCAGCAAAACTTGCTATGAAGAAAAATGAACCGCTGGGATTCTTACTCTTGCTAAACAGATTCCATCCGGCATGCATAAATGCTGAAATAAGGACAATGATTAGTGCGACATTAGTCATAGGGTTTGCTCAGGGGTTTCCTTTACTTAATTAGTCTTTGACGATACATAAACTATTCACATAGTACAAGGGCTCAACACTAATTATACAACAAAGGAAAGGCACCACGCAGATCCCTGCAAAAGACTCGTTATTAAGAGCCATTTTTACCCTAATCTCTCTTGATTTTTCATCGGCATTGAACATAGTAAAAACCATTATTTAATGGAGCTGAAAATGCATTTTTCAAAGTACTGTTTAATATTTATTCTTTTCACACAGCTGGGGTTTTCGGAAAATACCAAGCACCCCAACCTGCTCTTGAATGAAAAGGAAATTGAGGACATACGCCAGAACATTAAAAAGCATAAATGGTCGCGCGATTTATTTACCCGCTTAAAGACTGAAGTTGATAAGAAATCACCGGGCGAAAAATCAGGCCAGGGTCTGTCAGTTGCTGTTCGCGGTACAGCACTTATGTATGCCATCACCAAAGATAAAGCGTATGCTGAAATGGCCTGGAAACATTTGCAGGGGATTATTCCCAGCTGGACTACTGGCTCTAATACCGGTCCCTACGCCACAGGTGCTGAGCACGCCATCATGTACGACCTTATTTATACTGCATTAACTGATGAGCAACGAACGTCGTTCGAAGTGGCTGTAAAAGCCCGCGGTCGCCATCTCATAAATTACGCAAACAAAGGTCGGCAAACCTGGAGCATGTTTTTTCGCTTTCATTCTGAAGTGGGCGTATTGGGATATCTCATCGGCGACAAGGAATTAATCGAATGGGGATTAAATGATCCAGGTGGTGGCGTTTTCGAAAAATACGGCAAGAAACATTATGGTGGCTATTACCAGATGATGGAAGCGATTTTTCGGGATGGCTTATTTCAATCCGCAACTACATACGGGCTGGTTGATGTTGTACCGCATATGGTGATACTGGCGGAAGCAGCCTGGCATAATGGTCATGACTTATGGAATTGGTCTTCGCCTGAAGGCGATACACTTGCGAAGGGATTTGAATCCTGGTTGGACACGACCTTTCCTGCAGAGGCTACAACAATGGGCAAAGGGTCTTTCCGTATAGCATCCTATGGCGATGCGGGAAATCATCCGGAAGCCGGGCGTGATACTTATTTGTTTAATTATCCCCATAGCATAGCGGTTGGGCACCGCAATTCCGAAGCTGGCTGGCTCTATGAGATTGCCTATAAACGGACGAAGAATCCAAAGTTTGCCTGGATTGTCAATAGCCGGACCCGCCGTGGGCGCAGTGATTATCTCTTTATCTATCCCGCATTGACTCACGGTGTGCATGTTGAACCAAAGGATATGATTCTACCGAAAGCACGCAGCCGGGTCTTAGCAGATGCGAGCAATGTTATGCTGCGGGCAGATGAATCAAGCAACTATTGGTATGGTCGTGGAATGGCCTGCTTTATGAAAATGGGCAACTTTCCCTCCTATAGTCACAGCAGCGATGATGCATATGAAATCATCCTACATGCAAAGGGCCGCTTAATCTATCCCGATGTTGATGTCATCCAATATGAAAACAGATCGGCGATTGGCTGGACTGCGAAAACGATTGCACACAACTCACTTGTGGTGGACGGTGGCAATGCTATGGGTGCGCCATTTACATATCGCAATGACTTTTCAGATGCAGTAAAGTTTGTTTCAGTCACCGGGGCACCCTATCAGAAAAAAGGACTCAGTATGGATGCAGCCATCGGCTCCAGAACGTACCCGAAAAATGTACAGCTCTCACGGGCACTATTTCTCACGTCTGATTATATGGTTGATTTATTTTGGGCCAAGAGCGCCAAAGAACATGTCTACGATTGGGCCCTGCATGGAATGGGTCGTTTAATCTTTGATAAAAAAACCTACAAAAGAAGTGATGATCTTGCG
>JABSQK010000803.1 GCA_013215875.1 Lentisphaeria bacterium | reverse complement strand
TCTTCACCCCCTATTGTCCACTGCAAAATGTCGCTGCTGATTTTCCTCCCACGTTGCTTTTGCATGGAGAGAATGATACTGATGTACCTTATGAGCAATCTGTGCTAATGGCTGCGGAGTTCGCTAAGCACGGGGTCGAACATGCATTTGTCAGTATTCCGGATGGCGCTCATGGCTTTGATTGGGCAATGGATAAGCCACTGGTAAAAGATGCATTCCAGGACGTCCTAAAATTTCTTAATAAACATATGGGAGCTTCCTAATGAGTCGCGAACTACGGGTAGCTGCATTTCAAATGTCTGTCAGCTTAGATGTGGCAGAAAATGTAGCCAAGCTAAAGGCTGCAATCGACAAGGCAGCAGAAGACGGAGCAGAAATTCTATTAAGCCCGGAAGGCTCGCTTAGTGGCTATACCCATGAATTCGATGCGGCGGATGTTGAAGAGGCGCTTGCTACAATTACTGATTATGCAAAAGAAAAAGGAATTGGCCTGGCCCTCGGAACCTGCTTCATCGAAACTGATGGGCTTTGCTATAATCAACTACGATTCTATAAGCCGGATGGTGAGTACCTGGGCTTTCACAGCAAAACACTCTGCTGCGGAACGATGGAAAAGGAGCCCCAGGGCGAAGTGCAGCACTATGCAGTAAAGCCGCTTGAGGTCTTTCAGTGGCGAGACGATCTCTGTATCGGCGGCCTAATCAGCAACGACCTGTGGGCAAATCCCGTGGGCACACCCATGCCAGACACTCATCTAACACATCAGTTATCTGAAATGGGTGCCGAAATTATTTTTCATGCGGTAAATGGCGGCCGCAGCGATGGGGAATGGGCAGAAGTCAATTGGCAGTTTCATGAAAGCAATTTAAGGCTACGAGCAAAGTCGGGAAAGCTCTGGGTGCTCACGGCTGATAATGCCAATCCTGTTACTCTCCCCTGCTCTGCTCCCACAGCACTGATTGACCCAAGCGGGAATATAGTATGTCAGGCAGAAAAGAGCGGTGAACACTTGATCGTTGATACGGTTAATTTTTAAACTAGGTTTTTCGTCGAATAGTGATTGCCTCCGGCGGCCAAAGATGGGTGTCTGCAGTGATGCCGGGAAATTTGAAAAGATCAAAAGATTGCCTCCGGCGGCCAAAGATGGGTGTCCATCTTTGAGATCTCCAATTATTCGAGGAGAAATTTCTCCTCGAATAGTTATTGAGTAATGTCGGACAATTTGAAAAGATCAAAAGATTGCCTCCGGCGGCCAAAGGTGGGGAGCTGCGGTGGTGAATGCTGGGTGGTGAGTTTTGAGGTAAGCTTAAAGTTGATTGTTGCGGAAAAAAGAAACTAAGATTCGAGCCAGAGGCTGCGATGCCCAGTGGGATAATTGTAATTGCTAAAAGAAGCAGGTAGAAAATGAACGAAAAAAAAGAAACAACAAGCGGTGGCGGACATAATCCTATAGCGTTTGTGCTACCTGCGGTATTTGCGATTGGCGGGTGCATAATCGGAGCTGTGCTTACATGGTTCCTTCTTCGCCAAGGCATAGACTCTCTGGTCTTTATTGGTCTTTTTTGCGGCTTAGCAGCCGGCCGCGCACTGAAATTTAAATCTAAAAACTTCGGCTTTTTCTGTGCGGTGCTAGGACTCTTTGCCAGCTTGTTGACAGAAGCATACTTATCCCCCTTTATTGCTGATGGCAGCCTGCTCTTTTTCTTTACACATTTGCAAGATCTTTCATTCGCCACCTGGATCATGGCCGGCCTGGGAAGTTACATGGCCTACTCATACGGCAAAGCTTAGCTGCGAAACTGCATAATTGCCTCCGGCGGCCAAAGATGGGTGTCCATCTTTGGAATCTCCAATTAGTCAAGGAGGGGAGTTGGGCTAGACTACCAAGCACTTGGGGCATTGGAATCTCCAATTAGTCGAGGAGAGTTTTCTCCTCGAATGGTTATAGAGTACAGTGGGGCACTTCGAAAAGATCAAAAGATTACCTCCCACAGTTGAACGCTATCACTCATTCTAGAATGTCTGCGCCATGGGCTTTTCTCGTTGAGTCGCGGGGTTGGCACCATTTAATGAGGTTTAAAAGAAAGGGAGAAAGTTTCGAGGCGGAGATGCTGAACTACTGAATCGCAAATGAGGAGATTAACAGGGCCTAAGCTTTCGTACAATTGCGATGTTTATTTCTTTAGATATAAGCTTAATCTCTGCTTGAAATTTCCCATTTTTCCAGTAGAATAGCGGTTCTTTAACGGTAAAGAATAACAAAAAAACAAAGGAATGGGACAATGAAAAATCTCACAAAACTAATGGCGCTTGTAGCATTATTTGCAGCAAGCATGGTGTACGCAGACGACATAACAAAAAAGCAGGCAGATGCTGCAATTAAAGCTGCTGTTGCCAAAGCAATCGAAACTAAAACCAAAATGGACATCTGTGTTGTAGACGCTGGTGGAAATCTTAAGGCCTTCATCCGCATGGATGGCGCATGGCTTGGTAGTATTGACATTTCGATTAAGAAAGCTAAGACTGCTCGCTACTTCAATATGAAGACTGGCGTTATTGGCACACTGTCACAACCTGGCAAACCACTTTTTGGAATTGAGCACAGTAATGGTGGCTTAATCACTTTCCCTGGTGGCGTTCCAATCAAAAATAAAGCTGGCAAAATCATTGGCGCTATCGGTGTATCCGGAAGCTCTGTAGAAAATGATGATGCTGTAGCTTCTGCTGGTGCTGCTGCAGTAAAATAAGCACTGTATCTTTTTTTAAGGGCCGCTCGTAAGGGCGGTCCTTTTTTTGTTTAAATTTGGTCGGGGTGATGGGAGTTGAACCCATATTCACAGCTTATAAGACTGCTGCTCTCACCATTAAGCTACACCCCAAATACGAACGTCTGCTCTTAAGGAGCGATTCGTATTCGGGTACTTTGATCATATCGTTTCATATATTTACGTTTTATTTTGAGTGCTTGTCGGTACGTAAGGTGTTGGATTATTCTTTCAGGGGCAATTTATCGTTGCAAGGCAGCGGCCCTATTCGATTGTTTCTTCGATGAATTTGAAGAGTCGGTCTGTGGGAATTGCGAAGCCAACATTGTCGAGCTGGGCCTTTAGTGTAACCATGCCGATAACCTGTCCTTTATCATTGAATAGTGGTCCGCCGCTATTGCCCGGGTTTACCGCCGCAGAGGTTTGGATATAGCTTTGGCCGCCAACATTTTGCTTGCTGCTTGAAACAATGCCTTCGGTAATTGTAAGTGTAAGGATTTGCGCACCCATGCCCGGGTTGCCGATGGCGATGGCATTCATGCCCGCCTTTACGGTTTTATGGTCGGCAAGAATGATCGGCTTGATTGCCAATTTCCCAAGATTTATTTTTACCAGGGCAATGTCTAGGTGTGGGTCGCTGGCTATTACAGTGCCAGGAAACTTCTGTTCTTTGCCTTCTTTATCTTTGAATATGATGCTGAGATTTTTTTCACCGCCATTGATAACATGATGATTGGTCATGACAATGCCATCGCTGGAAATAAGGAAGCCCGTGCCACTACCAAAGCTGTGTTTAACCCAGGCCGTAGATGGTGCGAGGTCTTTGTAGAGCTGGTCAATGCTGATTTTTTTCGCCCGTTTAAAAGGATGCTTAATTCCTTCTTTGCTTAGCTCGTCAATAAGGGCCGGCTGACTTGGAAAAATATATAGCGATGCAAGCATGTGATAGTGCGCTTGTTTTTTATCGGCTTTTTTAAGAAGGATATTGGCGAGTTTTCTATGTACATAGAAATTGCGCGGCGAATAATTTAATGTGAGGTAAAGCGCATTGATGCTTGCGTCTTCTTTGTTCTCGCGTTTCATATGTTCGGCATAGAGGCTGTACACTTTCGCGCTGTACCAGCCGCCCTGCTTCAAGGCAATGATCTTTGCCAGGGCACGCAGGAAGTTTTTTGTTTCCTTTACTTTGAGTAGTTGCCGGGCGTACATGAGGTAGAGGTCTGCGGAATCCGGATACGTTTTTATGAGCTGGCTAAAGTGATAAAACCATGTTTGCGGATATTGCCTGAAAAGGCTTTCATAAGACTTCAGATTATTGTATTGGCTTTTGAAATCGTCTTTATCAAAATACTTTGGTATGCGTGCTTTGCGATTTTCGTCTTTGGCATTTGGCAGGCTGAATGTTTTGAAATCGAGATTTGCCGGTATCTTCGGGGGCGTTGCTTTGGGCGCCACGAGTGTTTTCATATTGCTAAACAAGTTGCTCTTTTTCAAATACAGGCCGGCGGCCTCTTCGCCAACCTTTGAAAAGCCACGGCTTTTAATGATCAAAGACAGGCGCTCAGCAATTTTTTTCTGATCCTTGAGCTTTAGTGTTTCGGCAAGAAATACGTTGATGTCTGTTTTGAGGAATTCGCTCATGGCGCTGTTACGAAGTGCATCGGGAAGGGTTAGCTTTTTTAAATATATGCCTGACTTGCTGTCTTGGAATGACAACAAGAGGGACTTGCCCGAATGGCTGATATTTATGTTTTTTATAGACCCTGGTTTTATCTTGCCAGGAATGTTCATGCTACCAATGTTCTTGAAGTCGCGTGTATCAAAAACTTGGATGGTCGAACCATTGTATATATAGGCAACGGGCAAAAGCGGGTTAAATGCCATAGCCATTGGTTTGCCGCCGCTGTTAAAGGACGAAACCGTTGTATTGACATTTGCAGTGCGAAAGGCTGCAACGGCGGGGCCGGTGAGTTCTTTTTTATTGTCTTTTGTAAAGCCATTTAAGGCAACATATGCAACGAAGCGGCCGGATGGATCCACCAATATTTGCCGCCCCCCGGACCCTGGTCGGGCGCGGTCGTTTAAGAGCTCAAGGTGTTTGTCGTTTACTTTAAAGCACATGATGTGGTCTACCCTGCTTGTCTGATCTGGCTCAATGCGCAAGGGGCTTGGGTCGAAGCCTCTCATTTGGAATTGAATCTGAAATGAAATGGCGGTGTAGACATAACGCGAGTATGGGTCGATGGCGATGCCCATGCCAAATGCGCCTGTATTGGTTATTGCCAGGGTCTCTTCGGCAACACAATAAATTTTAAAATCCTTCACCTTAATAATTCCCTGGGCATTCTCATTTACAGAAATATAACTGAGTTGGCGATTTGGGTCGTGTTTTAAATCGACAATTTCACCACGTGGAACTTTTGCAGTTTTAATTTTTGACGGATCTTTTTTGTCAATTTTCAGCAGTGTTTGTTTGTCGGCATCTATCGCCATAAGGTAGTCCCCAGCATCCTGGATTTTTATAATCGCTCGGGTGAGTTTGAATTGGGTTGTTTCCTGGGTTGCCAGGTTTTGTTTGATCAGGCGTTTTTCATGTTCAACAAAAAACCAAAGTGCATTTTCATTGATATCCATACAAAATACAGGGCGCTTTTTGCCTGTGAGAATAATGTTGTCGAGCCCCATGTCACCGGCTTCCAGTGCCTCTTGTGCCAGGTCGAATTTCTCCTGTGTTTTGCGCCAGTACAGTTCCGCTTTTTCTCTTTGCTTCGTTCCGACTTCGAAGCGCCGATAGTTTTCTTCTAATAGAGACAGGGCAAAAAGCCAGTCCGGCTTTTTCCGATAGTCTTCGGCAATCCGGATATAGTCATCAACGGATGCCAGCATGCCCTTTTTCTCCGCGCTTAGTTGTGCATAAGCTTTCTTTTCCTTTTTTGTTACCCCTTTCTCTTTTGCCAACAGACCAAGCCTTGCTTCTGTTTTATTATAGAACTTAAGAAAGGCTTTTGTATCGAGACTGCGGTCTGTCTTGAGCTTTTGTAGTTTAAGGTCTCTGAATTGACCGTTGGTTAAATAACAACAAAGGCCAAAGTGGTGCATTGTTTCTCTGCCCTCGCGAGTTGCGGTATTTGCCTGCGCCTGCATGACGCCGTTGATGAATAATTTGGCGGAGGGAAAACGATATTCTATTTTAAATTCCGTCCAGATCCCCGGCTTAATTGGGGTTCCCTTGTAGGCCTGGTCGTAACTGCTAAAGTCGCCCAGAGAATGTTTAATGAAAATGCTTTGCTTCTCCTTTTTGTCATCGCTGACCTGTATGCCAAAAAGCAATTGGTTATTTACCCGCAACCAGGCAAAGCCATTTTCATCGAGTTTGAATTTTCCTTTTACAGTGTAGTTTTCGCTTTCGATTCCTTTTATGGAAAACTGGCTGTAGGGGGAACCTTTTATTTGAAGCATGCCATTTTTAACAATGTGCGATGTTCGTTTAGTCCGCACCTTATTTGAACGTAGA
>JABSQK010000802.1 GCA_013215875.1 Lentisphaeria bacterium | reverse complement strand
TATCCGGTGGCCAGAAACAACGCTGCTCAATTGCCAGGGCCATTTTAACCAACCCGGATATACTTATTCTCGATGATTCATTTTCTGCTGTGGATACAGCAACCGAAGAAGATATTATTCAGGAGCTAAAAAAAGTGATGATAGATCGAACCACTATTTTAATTTCACACCGTATCTCCACAGTAAAACATGCAGATATAATTTTTGTTTTACAGGAAGGGGAAATCTGTGAATCGGGTACCCACGAAGAATTGCTCGCAAATGAATCTGCTTACCACCGTATGTACCAAAAACAACTGCTTGAAAGAGAGTTGGACGAAATCTAAATAGTTATACCTTGATAAACTTGCAATTGTTTATACCAGAGTTATACTTTAGTATGAAAACAGCAATATCCATACCTGATACCCTATTTGCAGAAGCAGAAGAATTTGCAAACAATAAGGGAATTAGCAGAAGTCAATTGTACCAAATGGCGATGTCTGAGTTTCTTCGCAGACATGAAGAAAGCCAGGTAACACAGCAATTAAATAATCTCTATGCTGAAACAGACTCTACACTAGATGAATCATTATATTTACTACAGGAATCATCTCTGGAGGATGACTGGTAATGCTACGTGGGGAAATTTGGTGGGCCAGTTTACCCAGACCTGTTTTATCCGAACCTGGATATAGAAGACCCGTATTAATAATTCAATCAAATAGTTTCAATCGCAGTAGAATCAACACAATTATTATCGCGGTGATAAGCAGTAATCTTATACTTGAAGATGCCCCCGGAAATGTTTTTATAAACACATTAAATTCTGGGCTATCAAAAGACAGTGTAATAAATGTATCTCAAATACTTACTATTGATAAACAGTTGCTAGACCAAAAGGTAAAGAAAATACCTGGAAACTTAATGACGCTTGTAAATGATGGCCTAAAACTTAGTCTAAATTTATAAGTCGATCCCGATTTCACACATCGCTTAAAGATAGTGGCTGTGAATAATCACAACTTGTTTTGAATTTCTTTAGTAGTTGTGCACTTCGTAGAGCATTTAAACCACCCGCATAGCCATTTATAAATACGGGTCCTACTGGATAGCGCCTTAAAAGCTGATAGGAGAGGGGAAGTATTTTGTAGAATCCGCGGGATGCCTGCCGGCAAAAAACAAGATCGGCCATTAATTCTTTACTTTCTTTATGATAGATTTCTGACGCATCTTTACCGGTCTGTAAATTTTCGATTATCGCTTTTGCAGCAGTTTGGCCTGAGGCGATAGCATTGTGAATGCCTTCACCCAATAATGGCTCGGCATAGCCCGCCGCATCGCCAACAAGAAAGATACGTTTCATTTTATGCTGGTAATAATCACCATTTGTTGCAAGGGGATGGCCAACGATATCTTTCACATCGCTTGTGCCCAGATGATGCATGGCATAATCCCGTAGGGCTTGTTTGCAGGCACTTTTCTTATGGGGCTGCCTGGCATAGAGACCCACATTGAAATGATCCTTTTTTGGAATCAACCAACCGTACCCATTTTTTGCTACACCAAAATCGAATTGCACCCGCACTTTGGCTGAGCTTGCTTCGTAAGGGACGATGCCTTCCAGGGCAACGCCAGCTTTTGCCGGACTGAAACAATTGCTAAGTTGCCTGACCTGACTATGCGCACCATCCGCACCAATAAGAAATTTTGCGGTGAAACTTTGTCCACATTTTGTTTCCAGTTCGACAAGCTCATTGGCTTCGCTTAGTGATTTAAGCCCGCTAATGATCTCGAACTCAGAGCCTGATTCAATTGCTTTATTCAGGCAGAATTCATCCAGCTCTGAACGAATAGTGGTGACCACCAATGGGTTTTTACCTTTTATCTCGTGGCTCTTCTTAAGGTAATAACCAACAGTCATGTCTGAGGACTTATACTGGATAATCGGTGCAATAGAGTAGGGCAGGCGGTGAAGGGCTTTCATGGTGAGCATGCCGGCACAAGCTTTCATTCGGGGGAAGGCTGTTTTCTCCAAAATTAAGACCTGTTGACCAGCATTTGATAACTGATAAGCAGCCGCATTTCCTGCAGGACCGCCACCAATTATTATCGTATCGTAATGACGCATAAATTTATCTTTGCCTATAACTTGTTTACTTGCAACCGATAAAGACTAAATCGTTAGAGCCTTCTTGCAAGTTGGAGAGTGATAAAGCTATATATTTACTCTTTCCTTGACTTCAGTTCAAGCGTGATTAGTATAATATTTATATATGCGCATAAACAAATATAGAGGAACTTTTAATGAGTAAAATTAACGTACCGCATGTTTATACTTCAGAGTCAGTTTCAGAAGGCCATCCGGATAAAATTTGCGACCAGATTTCCGATGCAATCCTCGATGCCTGCCTGGAAAATGATCCGTCAAGCCGTGTTGCTTGCGAAACATTGACAACAACAAACCTTGCCGTTGTAGCAGGAGAAATCACCACCGCATCGACCGTAGATTTTGAAGCCGTCGCACGAAAAGTGATTCGCGATATAGGCTATACACACCATGATATTGGCTTTGATGCGGATGATGCGGAAATTCAAATTCGAATTCATCAGCAATCACCGGATATTTCCCAGGGTGTTTCAACAGGGATTGGCTTATATGATGAGCAGGGTGCGGGCGACCAGGGTATGATGTTTGGCTATGCCACTGATGAAACGCCAGATCTTATGCCGGCCCCGGTTTATTACTCACACAAAATTTTGAAAGAACTGGCTGATCGTCGTAAAGGTGCAGATGCAGAGAATTATGCTTATCTCAGACCGGATTCAAAAAGTCAGGTTTCGATTCTTTATGAAGCGGGTAAACCTGTGGCAATAGAATCGGTTGTTGTATCTCACCAGCACAGTGAAGATATGGAACGTGAAACGCTTGTATCATTGGTTGAAGATGTTGTTGCTGATGTAATACCCGCATCCCTTTTAGGCCATAAAGTAAAATACTATATAAACCCAACAGGTCGTTTTGTTGTGGGCGGTCCCCATGGTGATTGTGGATTAACGGGTCGTAAGATTATTGTTGATACATATGGTGGTGTCGGTAGTCATGGCGGTGGTGCATTCAGTGGCAAAGATCCATCGAAGGTGGATCGTTCGGCCGCATACTATTGTCGCTACATTGCAAAAAATATTGTCGCTAGTGGACTTGCTTCCAAATGCGAAGTGCAGGTCGCCTATGCTATTGGTGTACCTTTTCCTATTAGTATTAATGTAGATACATACGGAACCGGCTCTGTGGAAGACCGGGCATTACAGGAAATACTGTCATCTGGCAATATTTTCGATTTACGTCCTGCAGCATTAATTGACGATTTGGGATTGAAGACACCGGGTACTTGGAGCTATCAACAAACTGCTGCCTATGGACACTTCGGACGAAATATTTTCCCATGGGAAAAGACCGATAGAGCCGAAGCGATTAAGCAGGCTATTTAATGTCGAAGTTCCAGGTCATAGGTATTGGTTCGCCCATTGTCGATATTTTATCGCAAGTTGACGATGCTCACATTGATAAAATACGGGGTGATAAAGGCGGCATGGAGCTTGTCGAATCTCAGGAAATGGAAGAGCTGCTTTCATTGTTAAGTTCACATGAACAGGTCTCCGGTGGGTCCGCAGCAAATACCATCGTTGGATTATCTCAGCTGGGCTTCAGCTCCACACTCCTTGGCAAAATCGGCGATTGTGAAATGGGTAAATTTTATCGCAAGAACTTACAAAACTCAGGCGTGGACCATGCGCGCTTGAAAGTCTGTACTGAGTCTCTAACTGGAAAATGCCTGAGCATGATTACACCAGATGCCGAGCGAACTCTAAGAACTTGTCTCGGTGCTGCCGGAAATCTCAGTGCAGATGAAGTAAGTGTCGATGATTTTAAGGGCGTCGACCATGCTCATATCGAAGGGTATGTTTTATTTAATCGGGAGCTAACAGAGAAAGTATTAGATTCAGCAAAGGCAGCGGGTTGCAGTATTAGTCTCGACCTGGCCTCATTTGAGGTGGTAAAAGCAAACGAGGATATTCTCGATTATCTGCTCATGAAATACGTCGATATGGTTTTTGCAAATGAAGAGGAAGCTACCGCTTATTGTGGGTCGACTGATCCGGATAAGGCATTGGAGAAACTCAGCCGGCATTGCGCGACCGCGGTTGTAAAACTGGGGCCGGATGGTGCGATACTGGCGAATGGAAATGAGAAAGTACGAGTCGAAGCACAGCGCGTAACAGCGATAGATACGACGGGTGCCGGGGACTTATGGGCCGCAGGGTTTTTATATGGCCGCCTCAGTGGAAAAGATTTAGTAAGCAGCGCGCAATACGGAGCGCGGCTTGGAGCAGAAGTTGTACAAATAATTGGAGCGAGTATTTCTGAAGATCGCTGGAATGACATAAGGAAAATTGTGAAATGAGTAAAGATTATAAAGTAGCCCAGATGGACGATGCAGAAGCATTCGCAAAATTGATTGATTGGGGACGCAAAGAACTTGATGTTGCTGAACACGAAATGCCAGGCCTAATGTCCACACGTGAAAAATATGGCAAAGAGAAACCTCTCGCTGGTGTGCGCATAATGGGTAGTTTGCATATGACCATTCAGACCGCTGTATTAATCGAAACACTCGTGGAACTGGGTGCAGATGTACGCTGGTGCTCATGCAATATTTTTTCCACACAGGATCATGCAGCTGCTGCAATTGCTGCTGCCGGAATTCCAGTTTTTGCATGGAAAGGTCTAAGATGCGGTCATTGTGGCAGTGAGTCACGATGAATATTTAAGATATACGGAAGAAAACTTTGCTGAATTGTTGACAGAAAAAGGAGTCCTGGTGGATATAAAAGGTTCTTTCAGAGGGAAAATTTCAAAAT
>JABSQK010000801.1 GCA_013215875.1 Lentisphaeria bacterium | reverse complement strand
GTGTTATCCTTTTATTTATTAATCACAGGTAAATCTGGAAGCTCAATCCAGGCACGTTTCTCAGATGATTCGAGCCCGAGTTCAGCAAGCTGCATGCCCGTTGCACCACAGCGTAGATCCCATTGCCATTCGCTGTCGCAAACAACATGTTTGAGGAAATCTTCCCATTGAATTTTAAACGCATTATCGTAGTCGCCATAGTCCGGTACACGTGTCCAGGCATCGTAAAAATCGATCGGCTGGTCGATGTCGGGATTCCAAACTGGCTTTGGTGTTTCACTGCGATGCTGTATGACGCAGTCGCGCAAGCCTGCTACCGCACTTCCTTCGGTACCATCAACCTGCATGGTAAACAAATCATCACGCCGTACACGTACATTCCATGAGGAATTGAAGTGTGCGATTACACCATCAGGGAGCTCAAATGTCGCATATGCTGAATCATCAGCAGTTGCGGGATAGTGCTTGCCATCTTCATCCCAGCGATCGGGAATGTGTGTTGTTGCCAGGCAGGAAACAGCCTTTACGCCACCAAAGAGTCCATCGAGTACATAGCGCCAGTGACACAGCATGTCGACACATATACCACCGCCATCTTCCTTGCGGTAATTCCAGCTGGGGCGCTGAGCAGGGATGACATCCCCTTCAAATACCCAATAGCCAAATTCGCCACGCACGGAAATGATCCGGCCAAAAAATCCAAGATCGATCAAGCGTTTAATTTTCAGCATGCCGGGTAACCAGAGCTTATCCTGAACCACACCATTTTTCACACCGGCATTTTGCGCCAGTTCGTAAAGTTCGTAGGCATCTTTAGTCGACATGGCAGTCGGCTTTTCGCAATATATATGTTTGCCTTTAGAGATAGCTGTCTTCACATCATTGTAACGACGCAAGGTTGTCTGCGAATCGAAGTAGATCGGATAATTATCATCATCCATCAACGGCGCTAGATCCGTGGTATATTTCTCGATACCGGTACGTTCACAAAGTTTTTGCAGTTTTCCTGCGTTGCGGCCCACCAGAATCGGGTCCGGCATGATAAACTCATTGTCACTGATTTTTACGCCGCCCTGTTCGCGGATTGCACAAATGGAACGGATCAAGTGTTGATTTGTTCCCATTCGTCCTGTAACACCATTCATAATGATGCCAATATTATGTATTTTTATATCACTCATTTATTGCCTTTTATATCGCATTGAATACTCAGTTGTGAAGGGCCAACTATACATCTGCTTGAAGGCATTTCCATAGTTTTGATGGAAATTTCAGCAGGTGACGCATCTGCAATCCTTTGCGCGTGTATTTGAGGGTAGATTTGCCTTAAATGAATGGCGAACTGGGATCGTTCAGGTCGATATCCTGCCAGGGCATAAAATCGGGATTTTCCTGTGGAATTTGTGCTTCGACGGATTTACGCCAGGCCACAAGATCCGCATGCAATTCATCGCGCTTATCGGGCATTGTTTCAGCCAGATTATTCGTTTCGGAGATATCCTCCCTGAGGTTATACAGTTCCAGGACATTGCCTTCAAAGAATTCGATCAATTTAAAATCGCCCTTACGAATGGAGCAACCCGGTGTACCACCCTGATTTCCATAATGCGGATAATGCCAGAAAATGGCCTCGCGTTCGAGTTTGCCAGTTTCTTTTAGAAGCGGCAGAATACTTTCGCCATCGATATGTTGTTCAGGTTTCAATGGCAAACCAGCCGCCTCGAGAAAGGTCGGATAATAATCCGTGCTAGTCACTACTTCGCTGGAAACCGATCCTGCTCTCACATGTCCCGGCCAGTGCACGATCAACGGTTCACGTGTACCGCCTTCATACATCCAGCCCTTTCCTTCAGACAAGGGCGCATTGCAGGTTGGTGAACCTTCTGCAGTTGCCAGGCCGCCATTATCGGAGGTAAAAACGATTAATGTATCTTCAAGAATTCCTTCGTCTTTGAGCGATTGTACAAGCTTGCCAATATTGTCATCCATGCATTTTATCATGGCTGCATAGACCGGATCCGACTGAATAATCCGTCGACGAATACGCTCTTCTTTTTTGTGTTCGACAGGAAAAAAGTCGCCTTCTACAAAGGGATCTATCTGGTTGAGCGACATATCACTGGCCTTTCTTTGATAGTAACGTATATCGTCTTCTTTCGCCTGAATGGGAGTATGTACAGTATAGAACCATAAGTTCATAAAAAATGCACTATCTTTATCACGTGAATTGATGAGGGTCACTGCTTCATCGCCCAGACGATCGGTGAGATATTCGCCATCGGGTCCATTCTCAAGATTCTTCAAATCCCATGGGCTGAAATAACCATTTTTTGGGCTACCCCATTCAAAACCGGCGATATTTACATCGAAGCCATGGTCACTGGGATAATTGCCTTCACGGCCCAGGTGCCATTTGCCCACATGCCAGGTTTGATAACCGCCTTCCTTGAGCGCATCGGCAACGGTTACATTGTCATCAGAGATATGGTCGACATAGGGCACATCGATCAGGCGCCCTTTGTTTGGGTGACCGTCTCCCCAGTTTATCCAATTGGTTATCTTGTGGTTTGCTGGATACTTTCCAGTCATCACACTTGCGCGGGTAGGGGAGCAGACAGGGCATGTTGCATAGGCATCTGTAAATCGCATGCCATTAGCAGCCAAGTCATCAAGATTTGGGGTATCGTAAAAAGACGATCCATAACAGCCGGTATCTTTCCAGCCATAGTCATCGATTAATATAAAAATAATATTTGGTTTTGTACTCATTCCAGGTCCTTTCCAATGGGAATTACAGTAGGCGATGGATGGAAGTGTTCAAACAGTCAGTTCGGAAAAAGTCGTAGCTAGGTGCTAGGTTACTTTGAAGCGTTACCTATATCCCGAACCTGTACAGCTACATTTCTGGGTACGCGCCCGGCCCCAGAGTGTGTGAAAAACACATAGAACTTTCCAAATAGTGCTAGACTGCAGTAAGCGCGCTATGTAGTGAGCCCATTCTTGGGCGTTTCGCAGCTTTGACAGCGAAGAATCGCTTAACTACATAGAAAAACGTCCTTTTTCACCCAGTCTCGGCCCGGGTGCACAAGAGTCTGCCGGTCTATAAGGGTATTAATGCAGGCGGGCCGCCTGCGTACCCGGAGAACATCGGAGCCCAGTTCGACGAAAGCGAATTTATTGCCCCCTAGCTACTGCCTTAAGTAGTTCGTATGCGATAAGAAAATCCATACCACTGTATTGGGTTTTGCCATCGGAGCCAATATTGCCATTTAGCCGAAAGGGATTTTTTTTCCATTCATATGTTTTGCCCGGGCGCTGGTAGATAGGCAGTGGTGATATTGATTCGAGGTGCATTTTTTTAGAACAGGTGACACTCAAGTTATTTTTTAAATCAGGATTTGTCGAATTGATAATTTGCCGGTTATCCGGATTGAGAGGAAAGCTATTGAGCATGTTTTTTGCACTGTTAAAATCATCTTCATCAAATGGAAATATGGAATAATACAGGCCGGCAAAAAAAGCATTTGATTCTTTTTTTTGCGATCGGTATAATTTTTTAAGATTATCCTGATAATAATCTGAAAGTAAACACAGGGCATGTAGGCGTATCATATTTAGCCAATCGCTTGAGTGGCTAGGCAACTTGAACTGGAGCCACTGAAAATGAATCCAGGGAATCCGCTGCCTGCTATCCATTGAAAAGAGTTCCTTAAATAAAATATAATCCATTTTACGACTGCCCGACCAGCCCTTGAGATTGCTGTTTCTTAGCTTCTGCCCAGTTTCATCTTTTATGTGATAATTCGAGGCGATAATATGTGCCTTGATGCGCTTTAGCTGGGTGTCAATCCCGGCATGCACATCCTTATCTTGTATCAGTTTTTTTGTATAGATAAATGCCCAAAGCAACTGGCTGTAAGCATTGGCATAGGTTTCATTCCGGTAAATTTTCTTTTCATTTACGATGCGCGGATAATACCCATCGAGTCCATTGCGTTTATCCATCCCCTCGAGGCTTTTTATACAGGCCTTAAGTTCAGCCAAATCCGCTTTATTTTTCAGACGTTTATAACGCAGAGCCAGATAAACCAGGTATTGGCATGACATCTCCAGGTGTACATCCTTGCTATTGGACTCCCGGCCGATGAGTGATTTGACCGTGAACTTTTTCAGACGTTTATGAAAGTATTCAGCTTTCTTATCGAGACTCAGAGATCCGGTAATTTTTTTACGCTGGCTGAAATCTGTCGCGTCATATCCTGCATATTTACGATTTGCAATTTGCACACATGAACAGCAGAGGATCAGGAGAAAAGCTGCTGTCAGGGTGTTTTTCATTCAAAGCTAATTCCGGCAAAATAGTCTGGTTTATGGAATGCGAGTTGCTCGCCAATGTTATTCCAGCTGGCCCAATGGGGATGGCTGCTATTATCAGCGCACTTGTAGAAATTGGCTGTCCAAATTTGGCCGGATAAAGGGGTCGTCACCTTACAGTAATTACCCAGTACTTCAGCGGGAATACGTATCGCCAGCCACCAGGACGTTTCTTCAGCAATTTCATCTGTAATCGGACCGCTCAATGAACTACAAATTTCTATCTTGGTACAATCATCTGCACTTAGAAATTCCATATCTGCAAAGCCACCAGTTTCAACAGGGGTACAATCTTTAATGTGACAGACATGTAAAGTGCCTGCGGCATTCATTTCAAAATTGAAATAACTGGCATCAGGCTGTACAAAAAATTCCACACAGCTATCCTGGCAAACCATACTGTGGAGCTCCGTATTTTTAGCAATAAGATACTGGTCTTCTACCATATAGAGCACTTGGATCGAGTGATTGTCATGTACCATTTTGGCTTTCACAAGCGGGCGATGGTCCGAACTATTTTCATGAAACTGGTCGATAGATAGTTCATTTGCTGTAGCCCATAGTGGACAATCTTTAGAAAGTTCAGGAAGCGTTTCCACATGATTTATTTGATACATCTTGATCCTTTAACTAATTTGAAATACTCTATATATATGGCTGATTCTCACCTGAATAATTTATGAAAAGCTCTACTGCAATCACAAATAGTGTCATTATCAGGACTTTAGAACAGACGATGACTTTGAAGTGCTTTAGCACGTCGGCACCCGTCTTACTGCTCCAAAATCCTGCTACTATTGCTATTGGCAATCTCGCCCCGAGAATTCATGAAATTAATCAGGTCTAAACAAAAATCTAATGTATCTCAAGGCATTCATTTTTCTATGCATCTTGAGTCTTTCATTTGTATTAATTTTACTTGAACAGCGGGTCTTATTCAAGGGTATTTATGCTGTATTGTTGTGCTGGTACCGGGGCTAGTGTACCCGTCAAACAGTTGTACCTAATTAAATATCATAGAACTTCCATTCAGGGCTTAGCAATATGTGTTGTCTTTCTTAAGAATACACCTTTGGTGTATGAAGAAACTGCAAAGCAGTGCTTTATGCCAGCCTGGGGTTTTAACCCCAGGACCTAAAGTGCTACAAATTCTTAGCCCTGAAGGGGCGTTCTAAAGGAATACTATTTTGGGTGGGGTGCGCTAGTTAATTGAAGAGCGCTTGTTTATTATTTCTTGTACTTCGTTATGAACAATACTAAAATCGTCTAGTAAATAATTGGACTGCACATCGATATTCGTTTCGAGCATAAATTTTATTAGTAACAATGCTTTACGTATGTAGTAAATAATATGTTTAAGTAAATCCGCATGTCCCTGGCACTGGTTTATGTTATTCGACATGGCATTGCACAGTTCACTTATGGTCGGATTTTCTGCTCCATAATGTTTCAGCAAAATTACCAGATTTACAAGCTTCATTAAATCCTTGTCATTTATCTCGTCATCCCCTTCAAGCTTTATCAGAAAAGACTCAAATTTTTTCATTAACTTTGAGTTACTGGTTATGCCAGGTTCTAGTTCGAGCACGCTTGAGTCTGTATTCATGAAATTTTCCATAAAATATACTGTAATCTCCAAAATTATGTTCGTATCAGTGTTCGATCGGGTAATTAACAGAACAACTATAGCAATTCCGCTGTCCAAGATTCCTTGAAATATCATAAGTTACACGTAATTAACACTTTGTGAATTATTTTAGTAAACTGAAGTATTCTTACTGGCAAAATACGTCAACTTTTGGAAATAAATAATGTAGCATTGGTTTACATCTGCAAAAAAAGATGCCTTACTTGATCTTTATTTGGAATAGTCTATTGTCACCATCCCCTTAAATGTGGGCGGTTAGCTCAGTTGGTTAGAGCGTCTGGTTTACACCCAGAAGGTCACAAGTTCGACTCTTGTACCGCCCACCAAATACCTCTCCTATTTATCCCATATCTCATGATTCATTTTGAAGGTTTTATCGTTAATTATAATGCTTTTAGCATGCCTGATTTATTTCTCAAAAACTGTGAACTGGTTATTTTCTCTGTCTATGGAAAACGGTTCTTTCAGGTTAATGCACATATTGCCTGCTGGCGAATCAATTTTTAGTGACTTTTAAATACTGGAACTTAAATATTTAACTGGGTTCAAACCAATACAATGAAAAAGCTAATTTATATTTCATGGGCATTTTTAAGCATATGTTGTGATGGTGAAATCGAAATTCCGCATATGCCAACTGTTCAGAAGATAGACAAGCGAATTGCTTTATACAAAAAATCGTCTTATTCAGATAAAATTAAATTGATAAAGTCTTTTTCAAAAGAGCGCCCAAATCTTGAAATTATTAATTTAATAGAATCCGATGTCAAAAAGTTTCTAAAAAATAAATATAATTTACCACGTTTTATTATAAACAATTATATATATCATTCATCGAACTTTATAAAAAAATGGTGTGCTGTAGATTGCAAGACAAGTATTAAAATAGGTGAATATTTAAAACAATATAATACGCCGAAAATTGATTTATATATTAAAAATGAATCTCACATTATTTCAAATTCAAAAATAGTGCGACAAATGTTCAATGAAAAAACAAAGAAAAAATGGGGAACTGAAACAGTTAATGATGATAAAAAGCGACTTTATTCTTATGACGAAATAATGTTTTTAGAATTATGTATATTAAAAACAAAAGAAAATAATCGTGAATATTTATCTTTAGCTACAGATGCTATGCCGATTTGGGCATGGGTGCATAAAATAGATCCTGATTTCTTTGAATTTAAAAAATACCCAAACCAATTGACACCATTTTTAACTAGATATATGAGGCGAATTACTAAATTATTTATTGAAATGAACATGTTCGATTTAGCATGGCGATCATCTTTAGAAACTATTTATATTCACGGCGATTGGCGAACAAATAGCAATAGATATTATAGTAGTGAGTATTTTTCATCTGACTGGAAAAATGCACATAAATATGCTTATCTTTCCGGCAGAAGAGCCATAGCTATAAAGTATTTATCTAAAGCCTGGATATTTAGCCAAATGGATGAATCACATTTCCCCAAAGAAAGCTTAAAAACTTATATTAAAGGTAATTCAAAACAATATAAAATTAAGTGGGATGAGAAAAAATTTAAAAAAATAATTAATTTATACATAAGATTAAGATGTCATCCACGAGCTCTTTTGCTCATTGATCAATTTCAAACAAAGCTTAGTAATTATGATAAATACAAACAAGAAATTGAAACAGAATGGGAAAATTATTATATTGGAAAAAATAGATGGGATTATTACATTTTAAAAAAAAATCCAGAAGATGTAAGAATACCCTGGGCATTTTCAAATTTAATTGAATTGGATAATCCAGTTCCATTAAAATCAATTTTAGAATTGAAGAAATATTTATTAGGAAAGAACGGTTTACATAAGAGAGACACTAATTATTGGCTTCAAGAATTAGAAAAAGAAATCCCGATATATAGAAACCATAATACATGGAATAATTATTTTGATGAATTTGTTCTTGGTCTTGAGCCACGCAAAAACATAAAAGGTGTTGTTTGTGGCACTATTATAAAAAGAAAAAAGGAATTTGCTGAAGCTGCTAAATTAAGATATAGAAAATACAGAAAAGCGAAAGCACTAAAACGTAAAAAAGGTCTTAAAGAATTAAATCGCAAAGAAATTGAAAAAATGATGTCAATTTTAGAAAAAGAAATGGAAATGGGTGTTACCTTGGACGAAAGGATGAAAGTTGGTCAGATTGAAGATGTTTTATATAACTTTTAAATGCGACATGACATTTGACGTTCTTTATATGCTCACTACAACTGGATATAAGAAGTTACTATTTAACCTTCAGTCTAAAAAGAAGTCTGATAATTGACAAATTGTGCTTTTTTCGTTACCTTAATTATCAACTTCAAGGACGTTAGTCTATTTCTAAAACCTACATGATCTACTTCAACTACATGGTATAAAATATCTTAGATAAACTCACCTGCTACATCTTAGGTCCACTACGTCCGTAATTTTAACGATTAGTAAAATTTGAAATAAAAAGATTAGTGTTGATGAGTGGTTAAGTTTGTTATTTTTTTCAGCTTAGCGCGTCTACTTCAGGCCCTTCTTCGACGTTTCCTTTATAATGACAAGCCCGTTTTTGGAATCCGGTTTTGCTGACAAAGCCTGTCCTCCATAGCCTTTAGATCCGGTTTTGTAATTACGACCTATCAGGATTTTGTCCTTGGTGAAGCTAGCAATACCCATTGAGCATTTGAAATTGTATTTGCCAAGTAACTTAAATGTCTCATCGGCTTTTAGCAATGTCTGCGGTTTTCCATAAGTTCCAAACCACCAGAAACCCTGTGCATAGGATGCTGTCTGGATTCCCATGAGGGTGTAGCCACTGACCGTGTGCTTCTTCAAAAATTTAAAGTCTTTATCATATTCATAAATGTAGTTATTCGAGTGTCCCTTTGGCAATCCTCCAACGATGTAGAACTTGTTATTATGATAGCCCATGCCGCCGGCACCATGAACGACTTCCGGGGTGCTGTGCTTCGATACAAGCTCCAGTTTCTCGGCATCATATACGTAAACCCATGATTTTGCATGCCCCTTCTCTTTGTTAAATTGGCCAAAATTAACTGCCACATAGATATTCCCAGCATGATAAGCGAGATCTCCGTGGTGTGACGGAACAGTCTTTTTGATTAGCAGCTTTCCCTTGGCATCCGTTTTTACCAGATCTCTCGTAAAAACCCAGAATATGGCATTGCTACCATCTGTCGCGATTCCCTGCAAATGGCCATTATAAGAACCGGGACAGACAACCTGTCCCATGCATGTAGATACTGATAGCAAATAGGCAAGTGAGATAAAAACGATGCGCCTAAAAAATTGTGAATGATTCATCTTCTTCTCCTAATTCAGTATAGTGTACACTTTTACCCCTTGCTAATCAATAGCTGCTCCACATGGGAAACACCTTTGGTCCACGAATTACACGAATTACACGAATTTTACGAGCAGCCGCAGGTAAAGAGAACATATTTGTGAGATGGAGTGGGCAATAAATCGAGCAGCTGAAAGTAAAGATAAACTTAAAACATCTTTGGTCCACAGCAAGACGAAGTAAACATCTTTGATCCACGAATTACACTAATTTCACGAATAAATCGAGCAGCTGAAAGTAAAGATAATATTCACCATGAAGTTTTGTAGGACATGTAGAAAAGATTCTTAGCACGATGACTATTAATATTTCTATCTATTAAAACCTACATGATCTACTTTAACTACATGGTAAAAAAGCTGTTGGATAAACTCACCCGATACATCTTAGGTCAAGACGTCCGCAATTTTAACGATTAGTAAAATTTCAAGTAAAAAGATAAGTGTCGATGAGTGGTTAATCAGTTTTCGATTTTTTTACCTTTAGGGCATCTTTTGCGGCTTTTACCACATCGGTGTTTTTATCTTTAAGTGCTTTGGTAAAAATTGCCATACTATCTTTATCTTTAGGAGCGACTGCGGTGAGAGCTATGATTGCTTGCAGACGTACAGAGTTCTCTTTATCACTGCATGCCGCAATAATAGAGGCCTTGGTTTTAAGTGCAGCCTTTTCCATTTTGCCAATTGTGATGAGCGTCAGTTCACGTTCATCTGAGTCTTTGCTCTTTAGGCATTTCAGCAATGCGGGTAATGCCGGAGCGGAGTCTTCATACCAATTAGCCAAAGCTTTAATGGAGGTGATGCGCAATATGGATTGCTTGCTTGAGAGGAATGGGATTAGGGCAGGAATCGTTTTTTTACCATATTCATCAATGGATACCAGAGCGGCAATTGCCTCTATCCTCACCTGGGTGCTTTTGTCCTTGAGACAAATAATCAGCGGATCGATAGCCTCGGTGGCAACCGGCCCCATGCGCGATAGAAAACCAATGGCGGTAATGCGATGTGCTGCAGAGGGGCTCTTAAGATTCTGTATAATTGGCTTGATGGTGAGAAGTTGGACTTGTGCGCCCGCTTCATTCTCGCGCAGGGCAGCTTCATTCTCATTGTTCTGGCAGTATGCCAGGCCAGTGATGACGAATAGAGCTATGTGAATGAATGTGAAATGCATCATATAAAGTAATCAGCGCATTTTGATTTTCAATACGAATGAATATTATTCGATTCTTTTTTTTTCAT
>JABSQK010000800.1 GCA_013215875.1 Lentisphaeria bacterium | reverse complement strand
GTCATTGAATAAGATTATGGGCACACAAACAATACAAAACCCAATATTACCAGGCTTCAATCCTGATCCCTTTATTCGAGTGGGGTCTGATTTGGTATTGCCACTTCAACATTTGAAGAATCGCAAGCTCTCACCCGTCCTGCTACTCTACGCAGAAAAGCGAACTTGTGAACACAGACAACACTAAGTGCTGAGCCATTGCAGACTTCCAAATCTCAATTGGCAAATCGCCCATCCATGCGATATACTCACTGTCACCATCATGGGAGCTTGTGACTCCGGTGGCGGCAGACCGCGACGCAAAGAGGCAGCACGTTTGCGTGGTGATAATGACCGGGTCTTATTCTGGGATTCTGCCAGCGACGGCCGCTACTTCGGAGATACGTATCCGGATAAGGAACTGCAAATTGTTGAGAGTCATGATCATGGTAACTGGCCGCATCGGGCAGGAGGCCATATGATGCGCATTGATGGTGCAGCAAAGTGGGTGGCTAACAGATTAAGCGATCATCCAAGTGGTGTGCTCGATGGAACTGCCAAGACCGAGCACTGGCCGGCAGCCGAATATGATCGGAACAGTTATAACTTTGAAAGTGTCCGGCGTGACAATACCTGGTCCTCGACTCAAGGTGGTTTTGCTCCTGGAGAATGGATGAATAATGCATACCGTGATTATGATATGTACTATAAGGAGTAGTTTTAGTCAAATGCTCCAATAATGGCCGGCACAAAGATGATCGGGGCAAGCGTGGCAAAAACCTGCACCAGAACTTTGGTCTAAAATACGAAGACGCTACGCGCAGGGTCAGGGCTACCATTAATGCCTACGGCCAATCCTAAAATGGGGAATCGAAGCATGTTCGTATCATGATAAGAAAACGTGATTATAAAAATTTCTCTATTAACTGATCTTCCCAAGCAAATTCATCATCTTCACAGTTGGGAATTACGCCTTGATCCTCAAGTACCTTAATTGCATTGCCAAACATTGTTTCATAGGAAACACGGGCTTTCCAGTTTGGAAAATCGCAGCAAAACTTGTCCATTGAAAAATGAGTCGGAACAGAAAATTCATGAAAGCAATCGCCCGCTGGGATATCGGCACTCATGAGCACGTCTGTTGGGACGGGAATTAATTCCACGTCATTTCCTAATGCGCGCATTACGGCTTTATCATGCTCTGACCAGGTGATCGCTTCGGGATTGGTCAGGTTATAGACTTCACCAATCGCTTTCTCTGAATTTATCACTTCCATCACGCCAGCAACAGCATCTTCGCTGGCAAGAAATTGCATCAAGGGATCCTCACTGGCAATAAGCAAAGGCTTGCCTTTTTTGATCCGGTCAATCCATGCAAGTTGCCCGGTCAGTAAGCGCTTTGGCCCAGTGTAACCACCAATGGTAGAGGCAAATTTCAAAACCGTTGCCGGAAAACCATTATCAATGGCACTGCGAATCGCAATCTCCCCTTCCGTTTTACCCTGACTATACTCATTCGTATAGTCACTTGTAAGTGGATGCGTCTCTGTAACAGGAAAGTCCTGAAAATCGAGCCCGTAAGACACACAGGATGAGATATGAATGAGTTGTTTTAC
>JABSQK010000080.1 GCA_013215875.1 Lentisphaeria bacterium | reverse complement strand
GATCTCATCTACCGCAAAGCGATAGAAAAAAAGCTTCTTGATAAAAATGAAGACGAATTAAGCGAAGACGAAAAAATTGCCTTAATCTTTTTACCGGGTTTTTCGTCGATAGATAGTGATAACGAAACAAGTGGTCGTGGTGTCGGTATGGATATCGTTAAAACGTCTATCGAGTCTGCAGGTGGTCAGGTAATCATACAAACTGAATTAGGTAAAGGTACTGTATTTAAATTGGAATTACCCATTCATACGGGTTGTCAATACACTCTAAAATAAGGAAAATAGAATGACAATAGGGACTCAGTTGATGATATTTGTATGTATCATTGTTTGTTTGCTGCTGGTGCTTTATTATATCCGCATTGCACATCTGAAGCATCTTGCAGAAATACAGAAGGAGCTCAGTGAACTGATCTTAAAAACAAATACACTTTCTGATTCTCAACTTGATAACCTGAACTCCGAAATAAAGAAACAAGCTGATAAATTTGACTTGGACAATTTTGTATCTGACATGACGATGGACTGGATATGGGAAATTAATAGTGAGGGGATGATTATCTATTCAAACCAGCGGGTAAAAAAAATATTAGGATATGATAGAAGTGAAATTATCGGCAAATATTTTTATGAATTTTGCCCGGAAAGCTCCAAGGCGCGAGCAAAAAGTAGATTTGAATCTTTTAAGAAAAATAAGACAGGCTATTTAAATATTGAAAACCTGTATCTTAGTAAAGATAAAAGCCGGCGCATTCTAAATAGCAGTGCCATACCTCTCTTCGATCCCACAGGACAATTAACAGGCTTCAAGGGCGTGGATGTAGATATTACAAATATTAAAAAGGATCAAGTAGAACTTTCCCTTGCTCTATTTAAGTCGGAACTGACACAGGCGCAACTTGAAGATTCATTCCAGGACGCGATAAATCTTCGTGAAAAGGCAGAATCTGCAACGCGGGCAAAGTCGGACTTTTTGGCAAATATGAGCCATGAGATCCGAACACCGATGAACGGTATTTTGGGCATGGCAGAACTGTTGAAAGAGACGGAATTAAATATTGACCAGGAAGAGCAGGTCGATACGATTTTTGAATCCTCAAATGCACTGCTGACAATTATTAATGATATTCTTGATTTTTCCAAAATTGAAGCGGGCAAACTGGAGCTCGAAGAGATTCCATTTAACATGCTGACTGTTTGTGAGTCGGTCTGCCAGATGATTGATCATCTCGCATTAAATAAAGGAATCGCCTTATATTTTAGCTACAAGCCTGAAGATCCCTATCATTTTATAGGCGATGCTGGTCGCATTCGACAGATAATTCTGAATTTACTAAGTAATGCTATCAAATTTACAAATGAAGGCAGTGTGCTGCTTGATGTATCGTATCGGGAAGAGACCCAAAGTTTTGTTATACGTGTGGAGGATACTGGTATAGGAATTCCACAGGAGGCACAGGACAAGATTTTTATGGAATTTTCACAAGCGGATAGCTCTACAACTCGAAAGTTTGGTGGTACCGGGCTGGGACTTTCGATTAGTTTAAGCCTGGTTTCAATGATGCGTGGCGAAATCAACCTGCAAAGTGCAATTGAAATGGGATCCATTTTTGAAATATCACTACCACTGCAAACATGTGCTCAAACAAAACAGGAAAAATTTAATAAAGAAAAAATACTTATTCTAAATCAAGAAACTGTTGAGCGAGATACGCTAGCTGATTTTTTAGTCTATCTAAACCTGGATCTTGAATTTGTCGATTCACTGGAGCAATTGCTGGATCGTGCAGAAAAAAATGCTTTCAAAGCAGTTTTTTGTTCGTATGATGTGTTTGAATCATTTGTCCAGATAGAAGATCTTGCAGCTGAAATAAAAATACCGGTAATTCTTACAGGTACACGAATTAAAGAAGATCTCATCGAACTGGAAAAATACTACACTGTACGGGCACCATTTTCGTATACCCACTGCTTTAATGTACTCAACCAGATAATAAATAACAAAAAAGTGCAAAATGAAACGCGCAGCAAAAACCTGAAAGATTACACGTTTAATATGTCCATACTTGTTGCGGAAGATACAATGATAAATATTAGATTGCTTAAAAATATCTTTAAGAAATTAAATCTCCCGGTAGATTTTGTTGGCGATGGGCAGCAGGCATTGGAAAAGGTCCAAGAAAATATTTATGATTTAGTCTTGATGGATTGTCAGATGCCGATTATGGATGGCTATGAAGCAACAAGAGCCATTCGGAATTTACCCGCTACTTTTTCACATGTACCCATTGTGGCTCTTACTGCAAATGCGATGAAAGGTGACCGTGAAAAATGCCTTGATGCGGGTATGGATGACTTTTTATCAAAGCCTGTAAAAATTGAAAGCCTACTGGATATTTTAGAAATTTATACAAAAGAGTTAGACCCGATAGAACTTGAATACCCACAAGAACTAGATGAGACACTATCCACATTAAATGTTTCAAGTGAACCCTGTCTGGCAAACGGGTCGGAAAACGCCATGAAAAGTTCAGAGAATAATGAATTAAAAAATTATGATGAAAGTGAAATATTGGACTTAAAGCAGTTGAATAGTATAACGGATTCGGATTTAGAATTTGGTCGTGAAGTGATTGATATATTCATTGAAAACATATCAGGTAATTTTACAAAAATAGATGATGCGACGGAATCTAAATCATTCAATATCATAGAAGAAGTTTCACATTCATTGAAAGGAACTTCGGGGAACCTAGGTGCAAAGAGAGTACAAAGTGCCGCAGCATTGCTTGAAGAATCAGCAGCAAATAAGGATTTGGAATTGTCCATAACATACAGAAAGCAATTGGAAAAAAACTTTAATGAATTTAAAGACTATGTTGAAAGCGATAAAATTAATTGGACGGTATGACTACTATTTTAACGAAAATTAAGGTGTCTGAATGACAAGTGATCTGATATTACATCTCAATGAGATAACAGTAGACATGGCTAGTATCATGTTTGACTGTAGCTTAACGAGTAGTTCGGAAACTGAGCTTTGTTCAAGACCTGGATCCAAAGATCGCTTCATCGTACTTGTTAGCCTGGGCAATGCGAACTTTCAGGGCCAAATCGTTATTGGTTTCCCTGAATCGGTCATGGAAAGTGAAATTCTTAATTCGGTTTTGGATTTAGCAGAAGATGAAGATGAAAAGGATGAGCTGATACAATCAAGCCTGGGTGAACTGGTAAATACAATTTCAGGCGAATATATCGTGCATGATGAGCTCACTCGAAAATATGGGGATCTCACACTTAGTCCTCCCCTTGTTTGGGACCAAACTGAGGAATCATGTCCACGATTCACAAAGAGTGACGGGTGCTCAGGTCGTGTAAAATCAGAGAGTGACTCGATGGAAATAAATACTTTTTTTTCTGTGAACCCAATAAAGAAGGTATCTACTTATGGTATCTGACTTTCTTATAGAAGCAGAACTGCTTCATCCATTTATTCTTGGTTTGGATAAAACCATATACGACATATTTAAAAGTAAATGTCGACGTACATCTTTGAAAATTTCATATGAGAATAGTTCATATGGCGATGTCAGTACTTCACTTGTAATCACCGGAGACATATTTGGATTTGTCAGTCTCTCCTTTACCAATGAATATGTATTGAATTGCGCATCCAATTTGATTGGCGAGTGTGATGAAGTTGATGATGATGTCATCGACAGCATGGCTAGTGTAATCAATACTGTCGCTGGGGTGGCCCAAACACTCTATGAAGAACAGAATGTATATATTTCGCATGGCTTGCCTTTAATTGTTGAGGGAGCCGTTAAATGTCCAAAAGTCTACCGAAAAATACCCGTCGTATCTTGTTTATATGAAAGTGAGCAATGCCATTTAGAATTAAGTTTGCGGCTGGATAAGAGTCATTAGATTTCATCAGCCACTCTGCTGAACTGTGTTAAAACAACGATGCCCCAGCCACAGTTTTTAGTCGTCGTATCCCGTCTCCTCTTATCCGTGGTTCATATTCTGCACAATGAGCTTCGTGCTGGATAGAAGATCGTCAACATCGTTTGATGAACGGCATGTCAATGCACATTTGGCAAGTTCTTGGCATTCCTTCAGGTCATATTTACTAATAGTCGATTTGATATGGGGTATTTTTCTAAAGGGAACACT
>JABSQK010000008.1 GCA_013215875.1 Lentisphaeria bacterium | reverse complement strand
TGGTCGGCACAAAAAATCACCGGCAACCTGGAGAATAAGGAATTTGATATCGGTGAAAATATTATTCGCAACAGCCCGTGGATCATGTCGAACGAAAGTGGCAAGCACCATGCAGATGGCAGCTTTTCTGCTAAAAAGATTCGTTTAAGTACCTGCGAAACCCTGCTGAAAGGACGGCCAGACTGGCACCTGGAGGCTAAAACTGCCCTGCTTGAAGCAAATGACGACCTGACAATTAAACATGTATTTGTCAAATTTTATAACATACCCATTTTCTATATTCCCCGTTTGAAAACAAATGTTAAAAAGGGCTTCAATTATGAACTACGCGGTGGAAATAGCACAGACTGGGGCACATGGGTGCATATCGGTAAAAAAATGGAATTTAATGACCAGATAAAATACAGGATTTATGTGCAGTACCGCGCAAAAAGAGGCATTGCCGGTGGTTTCGATATCTCCCTGAAAACGAAAAAATCAAATGGCTATATCGAACTGTTTGGCATGGACGATACCGATCCTTTGAGCGACCGTACAGTGTCTGGTGAACCCTACAATGGACGCTATGCCCTTGAAGATGAGCGCTTTCGAATAAACAGTTTTTACAAAAATGCCTTAACAGACGATCTTACTGTACGTGCCCGTATTGACCACAGCAGTGATAATGATCTGCTATTTGAGTTTTACAGTGGGGATTACAACCGTCTCAGAGAACCCGTGAGTTATCTGGATTTTAGTTACCTCAAAAATACCTATGAAGTTTCACTGCAATATCAACCAAAAGTTAACTACTTTTACAGCACCATTGAAAAACTACCTGAGTTGAAGGTCGACCGCTTTCGCTCATCGCTTCTGGATAGTGAGATCCTCTACGAAAGCAAAAATTCGCTCGCATCTTTGCGAAACAATTACCGTGAACCGGATTTATTAAGACCGGGAGATCTCGAAGAAAATGATACCTACGCAACAGATCGCTTCGACAGTGCACATGTCCTCTATTACCCCATGGAAGCCGGGGGTATTCATTTTGTTCCACGGGTGGGCGCACGGGTGACGATGTATGGCGATAGCAGCTCTACGCCAGTAAATACGGTTCAACTGAGAAACAATATATTAGCCGATGAAAGCAGAGGCAATGGCAATAGTATTATCACTAGCCCCTATGACAACAATGGCGGTTCTGAGGCGCGATTTGCTCACGAATTGGGATTTGAACTGAATACACGCATCTTTAACCAGTGGGATTTTCAGAGCGACTTTTGGAATATAAATGGTATCAGACACAATCTAAAACCCTATTTCATCTACACATACATTCCTGAGCCAGATGCAGATAAGGACAATTTATATTACTTCGACGACACCGACCGCATGGATGAAGTGAATATGATGCGCATTGGAATCAGGCAGGACTTTCTGACAAAAAATGCCGATAAGGAAATGAAAGACTTTTTTACGGTCGACAGTTTTTTCGATTATTATCTTTCAGATAACGATGATCTGGAAGAAGGCAATGGCGACTTTGGCACGATTGCCAGAATCTACCCCACGGAAAACTTGATCTGCAGCTTTGAATATCTCTATGATTTAAATGAGCAAAAGACAAAAGCATACAATGTGGGACTGGATCTAAAAATCAGCGAGCTGACCATGACAGCAGATTACATCAAGACGAATACGTATCTGCAAAATTATTACGATTCATTTGCCGTGGACTATATTCGTCTCTTTTCATCCAGCGCATTTCCCATGGCATTTTCTGAAGAGGAGGAACTTGTTATTGGTTTTTCCATGCCCTTGTCAAAATCAGTAGAATTCAAAACCAGGCACCGTTGGGATTTACTGCTCGATGACAATGAATTTGCTTCAGAAAGATATACATTAACCAAGGACATGAAATGCTGGTCCTGGTCAGTTGAATACCGAGTAAATAACAATACAGAGACATTTCAATATATGCTGTTTATAAATGCATTTCCGGATTCAAAAATTAAATTTAAGACAATAGATGAGATAGACTGATGTCTGAAGAAAGAAGCACGATAAAAACCTATAAACGCCTGTTGTCCTACGCCGGGGCCTATAAGTTTATCCTGGTTTTAGGCCTCTCGGCCAGTGTTATTACGGGCCTCAGCCGCTTCGGTTTCCTAGCAAATGTTGGCCCGTTTATCGACAGCTTTAGTCAAAATGGCGAGACAGAAGCAGTAGAAGGCAAAGAGAAAGAAAAAGATCTCATCAATTCCATGAATCCGGCTGAATATATTGCCGATAAATTGGGAGTTGATATCGATGATAAAAACCAGGCCATCTCCTGGCAGCTTGCTTTAATTTACGGCTTTGGACTTGTAGGCTTTACCCTGCTAAATGTTTTAATGAAAACAATCAACCGATACTGTATGCGATTATTAGGCAGCTATATCGTTAGAGATCTTCGCGATCGTTTGTTCAATCATATACAGCGGCAGTCCCTGCGTTTTTTCGGCAAGAGCGATGTGGGACATTTGATTAGCAGTATCAACAATGATACCGCCGCAGTACAGCGGGCAGTCACCGGCAACCTGGCAGAACTCACCCGGGCTCCAGCAGAAATCATCGCAGTAATTGTATTTGTTGTCATATTTTTCTTTATAAAACTGGGTATGTATGCCATCCCGTTTATACTCCTCGCTGTCGGCATATTATTTTACCTGCCGGTGCATTTTGTCGCCCGACGCATAAAGGTTATTTATCGCAAAACTCTGGAGAAAATTTCCGAACTCAACAGCCGTATGCATGAAGTCTTCACTGGCATACGAATTATCAAAGCCTATAATACGGAAGATATTGAGCAAGATCGCTTTGCCCATACAAATAGACGCTATACCAAAGCAGTGTTGAAAGCAGCCCGGGCGGAATTGGGTGTTCAGGGAATTATGGAATGCATGAATATTGTCGTCGGGGTGGCATTTATTATTTATTGTATGACCCAGGGATTTGGCTACGGGTTTCTCTTTACCCTTATTGCAGTTGGTATGTATGCCTATGAACCCATGAAACGACTGGCCAAGGTCTACACCCAAATGCAGCAAAGTGTGGCAGCCGCAGACCGCATATTTGACTATTTGGATGATGACCAAAGCATACAGGATTCAGCCAACCCCACACCGATGACAGAATTCACTACATCCATCAAACTGGAGGATGTTTCCTTTGCCTATGACAAAAACAGCCCGGTTCTGAAATCAATAAACCTGGAAATACCCAAGGGGTCCGTGGTTGCATTTGTTGGCCATGCGGGTAGTGGTAAATCGACCATCACCAATCTGATCGCCCGTTTTTATGAGGTGGATTCAGGAAGCATATCCATCGATGGTGTGGATATAAGAGAGATTAAAAATGCCGATTTGCGCGAACATATTGGTGTGGTGACCCAGGATACTATTTTGTTTAATTGCAGCATCACAGAAAACATTGCCTATGGCGATAGGAACGTCGATAAAGACCGGGTAATCGAAGCGGCCAAGAAAGCCTGCGCCCATGAATTTATCATGGAGAAAGAAGAACAATATGATACCATCGTCGGTGAAAAAGGCTTTGTCCTCAGTGGTGGACAAAAGCAGCGTATTTCAATTGCCCGGGCATTTTATAAAGATCCAGAAATACTCATTCTCGATGAAGCGACCAGCTCACTCGACAATGTCACTGAGCACGAAGTGCAGCAGGAATTAAATATCCTCATGAAAAACCGCACAGTATTGGCTATCGCACATCGGCTCAGTACCATTAAAGATGCCGATGTAATTTACGTTCTGGGCGATGGCTGCATTGTTGAATTCGGCTCACATGAAGACTTAATGGCATTGGATGGAAGCTATGCGGAAATGTACAAGCTGGGTGTGAAAGATGAGTGATACAAATTCTGACACTAGCCCTGATACTGATGCCAAGGAAATGCCTTTTCTCTCGCACCTTCGCGAACTGCGCAGTCGACTCTTCATTTCTGTCATGTCAGTGGTGCTCTTCTTTATCCTGACCTTCACGCTATACCAGGAAATCCTAGAACATATTCTTACACCCTTGCCTCTGGACAAATTAAGTATACTCGGGCCTACCGAAGCCTTCATGTTGCAAATACAAGTCTCCATGTACCTGGCCCTGATCTTCTCATCACCCGTACATATATTCAATATTGTCGCATTTATTTTTCCCGCCCTCAAACCCAAGGAACAAAAATTTATCAAGTATGGTTTATTTGCTTCGACGATTTTGTCCATTGTTGGTTTTTATGTCTCCTATATACATGTGCTTCCCATGGCTCTGGAATTTCTCGGAAACTTCGCACCGGATGACGTCAGTAATAATTGGAAACTACAGGAAACAGTCCTCTTTGAATTTAGATTGGTCTTTGCATTTGTCGTACTTTTCCAATTACCGGTGGTACTCGAAATCCTTATGGCGATGAATTTATTGAAACGCCGCACCTTACTGAAATACCAGCGCCATATTATTGTTCTGCTCTTTGTGCTATCGGCTTTGGTTACACCGCCAGAGATTATCTCACAAATCGCTTTGGCGGTTCCCTTGATTATACTATTCTATGTGTCTATATTAATTGCTAAGATATTAAAATTTGGAGAGTAAATTATGCCAGGTGGTATAGAAGTATGGGTTGTTGTTGGTGTTATCGTATTATTATTCGGTGCCAGTGCTATTCCCAAGCTTGCCCGCAGTGTCGGCAAAGCTAAAAAAGAGTTTAAGGAAGGCATGAAAGAAGCAGATGCCCCGGATGAGGCTGAAGCCAGCGCAAAAGAGACCTCCGATAGCGAATGACTAAAGTAAGAGTTGGCGTTATTGGCGTTGGAGTTCTAGGCAGGCATCATGCACGGCTCTATCAGCAATGTGAAAATGCCGAACTCATCGGTGTTTTCGACAGAAGCGAAGATGCAGTAAAAAAAGTCGCTGACGAGTTTTCCATCAAAGCATTTACCAGTGACGATGAACTTTCCAGTGAAGTCGATGCACTCAGTATTGCAGTTCCCACAGACCTCCACCTCGAGGTTGTTACAAAGTTTCTCAATCAGGGCAAACATATCCTTGTCGAAAAACCACTGGCATCCCACAGCGATCAGGGCATAAAACTCGTAGAGCTCGCCCGTGAAAAAAACCTGATCCTGCAAGTCGGGCATGTCGAACATTACAATCCGGTCATCACCTACCTCAGCGAAAAGATGAACCACCCCCTTTTTATCGAGTCCCATCGCCTTGCATCGTTTCCGCCTCCGCGTCCCGGACTCATGCCCAGAGGCACCGAAGTAGGTGTTGTGCATGACTTAATGATTCACGATTTAGACCTTATCCTGCACTTGGTCGACAGCGAGGTAATCTCCGTCGCCGCAGTCGGTATGCCCGTATTAAGTCCCACTGAAGATATCGCCAATGTGCGCCTGGGCTTTGCCAATGGTTGTGTGGCTAACATTACTGCCAGTAGAATCAGTGCAGAACAAATGCGCAAGATTCGTGTCTTTCAGCCCGATGGCTATTTATCACTGGACTTTGGTGCCCAGGAAGGTGTGATCCACAAGCGCAGTTCCACCGGCATCAGTCAGGAAGAAGTGCCCATCGAAAGCGGCAATGCATTGCACAAAGAACTGCAGGACTTTATCGATTGCTGTAAGAACTTTAAAGATACCGGTAATTTAAGTGAACCACCCGTTTCAGGGGCCCGCGCTCAAAAAGCCCTGAAACTGGCCGATGAAATTGTTGAACTTATCTTCCAGCACCTCGAAACAAGCTATCCCGATCTGAGCGAATTCATTAAGTAGGACCCTGCTCAATTCAACCGATACATGTTGCTTTTTTATGGCAATACCCTATAATTACCCCATGATAAAAACTCTAAAAAGCTGTCGATGTTGTTAATCCGGTAAACCCCGGGGCCTTTCTTATTCTCTAAACAAAACCCATTTCCCCCCTATAAATTTAAAGGAATTTTTTAAATGAATGCACTAAATATCTGGCAGGAGATTCAATCCGAAGCCAAAATCGAAGCGGCCAATGAACCGCTCTTAAGCAGCTTTTTAGAAACCACGATTCTTAATCATACGAGTTTCGAACAGGCGATTAGTTTTCATTTGGCCAATAAGCTGCAAAGTACCAATCTGAATCCAAGCACCCTTATCGAATTGTATATGGAAGCATTTAACAACGATCCATCGATCATCGACAGTGTCATTGCCGATATCCTCGCTATTCGCGAGCGCGATCCCGCTTGCAAAAACTATTCGACACCGCTGCTTTATTTCAAAGGTTTCCAGGCTTTAACAAGCCACCGCATCGCCCACTGGTTTTGGAACAATGAGCGCCAGTACGTTGCCTTGTTCCTACAAAGCCGGGTATCGGAAGTATTCACTGTCGATATGCATCCTGCTGCGAAAATAGGCAAGGGCATACTTATCGACCATGCCCATGGTATTGTTGTTGGCGAAACAGCCGTCATAGAAGACAATGTCTCCATTCTTCACGATGTTACCCTGGGTGGTACAGGAAAAGAAGCGGGCGACCGCCATCCTAAAATTGGCAAAGGCGTACTCATAGGTGTAGGTGCCAAATTACTCGGCAATATTACCGTAGGTGAGGGGTCTAAGATTGGTGCAGGCAGTGTCGTGCTAAATGATATTCCGCCGCACAGTACTGCAGTGGGAATTCCGGCGAAAGTTGTCGGTACACCGCAGTCAGACCAACCCGCATTGAATATGAATCACAATATCGATTTAGGTGCTGGTATCTGATTCCGACTCAGCTTTACTTTCAGAGTCCGCATCTTTATCATCGTCCGATTCTTCCAAATCGGGCATGTATTCCTTGAGCATCACACCCTGGCACATAATGAACACCAGCATAATGCCGCTGACCCCAAAGAGCTTGTAATTTACCCAGGCATTCTCGGATAAGTTCGTGAAGACAATCACATTGAGAATCGCCAGAAAAATGAAAAATACCGACCATAGCGCGGTCATCTTTCCCCATTTCTCATCTGGCAAATTAAATACCTTGGATAGCATCATTTTTATGACCGGCTTTTTTATGAGCTGAGAGATAATCAATGTAAGAGCAAAAATACTGTAAGCGATCGTTGGACGGATCTTCAGGAAAAAAGGATCTTTCAAATAAATCGTGAAACCACCAAAGATCATTACAATGATCAACGAGACAAGTTGTGTCTTCGAAACCTTCTTATTCTTTATCCAGTTTATCGCCATGCAGATTACCGTGGCAATAACCAGCACGATAGATGCATGAATAAACGGGGTGACATCGCCTTCTGCAGCGCTGCTAAGCTTATATTTATAGACTGCAAAAAAAGCAATCAAGGGCAAAAATTCAACGATAAAATCCATAAAAAGACTTTCTAAATTAATAATTTATGTTAGCTTCAGTAAATGCTGAGAAAGATAGGCGCTCTCACAAGGAAGGCAAACGATATTAATAGGGATATGTACATTAAATGAATGACCCAACGACCAAATTTACTGCAATGACAAACGCGATAAATCCTCAAAAAGCGTTCAGCGCATTCAGTTGCCTGTTTCTTGTCATTATGCTAAACAGTTGCATGGGTTTAACCAAATCGCATGGTTATCTCGACAAAGACGATCCCCCTTTAAAAGAACCCGTAGTGATGCCTTGGAATGCACCCTCCATTCCCCAGGGCTATCACCCCAGCGGCAATAATTTCGCCGGGCATCTGGGCATCGACATCATTGGACCTAGAAATACCTCTGTTATCGCTGTGGATTCCGGTACAATCATGACAACAAAATGGGACCTTTTATACGGCTACCAGGTGGTTATCAGGCACAATGTGAAACATGAAGGCAAGTTTGTCATTAGTCGCTATTTGCATCTCAATGCCCGTGTAGTCGAAGCTGGCGACGAGGTAAAGCGCGGCCAGGAAATTGGCACATTGGGCAGTACAGGTTTTTTGGCAACCTATCCCCACCTCCATTTTGAGCTCGGATTCGCAAAAACAAAAAAACAACACTTCTTCATTACAGAAAATCCCCACAAATACTGGTACGATGGCGTGGGTAAAATTTCCTGCTTCGACAAGACCAAAGAGTATAAGAAAAAGACATTGGGAATTACCTACCCGCTTCTTTGCCAATAAGCCTTTCCTTAAGATTGCCCCCAGCTATTGCATAAGCCCCATACGAGCCTAGATTACAGGTTCTTTCCGCAAAAACGTATTTTGTGGAATGGAATGAAGCCCTAAAAATAACAGGACAAATAATGAACAAAGAACGCAAATCAGAAATTATCAAAGAGTTTGCAAAAGGTGATGGCGACGTAGGTTCTACGCCAGTTCAAATCGCGTTACTGACCGAACGCGTCGAAGAATTGACTAACCACATGAAAGCCCACCCAAAAGACAAGCACTCTGAGAGAGGTCTAGTAATGCTGGTTAATAAACGTCGTAAACTCCTGAAGTATTACAATCGTAAAGATCACAGCGCTTACTTAGACATTTGTAAAACACTAAAGATCCGTATAGCAAAATAAGATCTTTTTGTTTTAAATTAAAATTTAGAATGTGCCGGGTTAGCTCAGTTGGTTAGAGCAGTGGAATCATAATCCACGTGTCCCCAGTTCGAGTCTGGGACCCGGTACCATTTTAGCCTCATTTTGGCACTTACTGACTTTAACAGTCTCGACCTGTCTTTACAAATAAACACCCCATAAACACACCACTTATTTTAAAGGGGGACCCTCAATCTTTTCTTCAGGCTTATTATATCCGCTACTGTAGAGTTTGTACCATTACTTAATATTTTAATAATCCTTGGGCCTAGAGTTTGTCGCCAGTAGTCCATTGCCTGTCTGTTAGTTTGTGGTCTATTTTTAATTCCTCCTAGAACGTCTGCAAAATCCTTCCATTTTATATTCCCTTTCTTATAGAAATAAGGGCTCATACAGGTTACTAAATGAATCTCATTACCCAACTCATCTTTAAGAAGTATAAATGATTTTTCATCCGAATTGTATTTCTCCTCATCAATTACATTGCCATCCTCATATGAAGAATCTTCAATCTCTTCAATATCGACCTTCGAGTCCTGCATAGATTCTTTCTTCTTTCTTCT
>JABSQK010000799.1 GCA_013215875.1 Lentisphaeria bacterium | reverse complement strand
GGAGAGTCAATGACAATGGTTTTTATATGGATTTTATCTGATTTGAGACTAGCAGGTTCCAGTTCAATGGCAATTTTTTCAATCTTTATTGCATGAGATGAATTGTAGCCTTCTGGATTGCCAATTAATATTCCATGAAGTTCACCTTTGCCACTGAAGACAGAAATGATGGAGCGGTCCAGTTTTACGTCAGTTTTGGTTATATCAGGGCCAATACTTTCAACAGTCTTTTTTATGATTGAATTTAAATTCATAAACATGACTACAACTATCCCTATTATCAGGATAATTATGACAACTGAAATCTTAAGAATTAATGAGAGTTTGCTCTTTTTCTTATCATTTGTGCTCATTGTAAAATTCCTTATCTTTCGTTTAAACCTAACAGGTGAAATATGGAAGGCAAATGAATTTGGGGGTAGAAAATGGCCACCCCAACGGGAGTCGAACCCGTGTTGCCGGGATGAAAACCCGGTGTCCTAGGCCTCTAGACGATGGGGTGGCTTTGAACGAGGCACAACTATGGTTCAAACTATTTTTATTTCAAGCTCTAAAGGGCTTTTTTGAGTAAGGATTTGGTCACTTTGCGGAGTCACTTGTAAGTTGCTTTCTTTTTGATATATTTTAGCTTTTATGAGGGATATTTGTAATGAAAATCAAATTTGAATGTATTCATTGTGGAAAAGAGATCGAGGGAGATGATGATGTCTTGGGAACGATACGCCCGTGTCCGAATTGCAACGAAGAAGTTGCAGTTCCAGCTGCCCATGTAGCTGAGGGTGTGACGATAGGTGCCTTTAAGGTTTTGTCTAAACTTGGCAGTGGTGCAATGGGCGATGTATACAAGGCAATTCAACTTTCCGTTAACAGGACAGTAGCCCTAAAAGTGTTTAAACATGGCATGCATGTTACCAAGGAAGCTGTAGAACGATTTCTGAATGAAGCAAAACTCACCGCCAGGCTTGATCACCCCAATATTATTACAGTTTTTGATGCTGGCAGCGATGGCAGTTTTTATTATACTGCGATGGCATATGTTGAAGGAGAAAGCTTTGAGGAACGTTTAAATAGAGATAAAAAAGTGCCGCCTTATGAAAGTGTAGCCATATGCATTAAAGTAGCTGAAGCAATGAATTATGCCTGGAATGAGCACCAAATGATTCACCGTGATATTAAACCGGCAAATATCATGATTGATAAATATAATGAAATTAAACTGCTCGACCTGGGACTGGCAAAAAACCTTCTTGAAGACCAATCCATGACTGCAACTGGAACCATACTCGGGACCCCATATTACCTGAGCCCGGAAATGGCTAAATCAAATGAGCAAATTGATTTTTCATCAGACATCTATTCGCTTGGAGCAACGCTTTTTCATTTGATTTGCGGAGAGCCACCATTTACAGCAGATAATGTAATCGCAGTTTTGACTGCCCATGTTACCAAATCACTTCCACCTATGGCGAACTATACTGAAGATGTACCACGGGCGATAGAGACACTGATTCTTACAATGATGGCAAAAAATCCCCATGAGCGGCATGTCGATTGGCGAGAGCTTATCGATGAAATGGAGACGATCTTATCTCAATGTACACCAGACCAACTTGGCTCTATTTCATTTAAATCCCGGACACACGTGCAGCCAGCAAGCCCTGGTATGGATGTAACCTTAGATGCAAATATTGAATTGAGCGAACCGGAATTTACCGAAACAGATGAACAGGAAACAAGTGATGAGGATATCAATCTTGAAATAGCTGAGGGGCCTAAAAAGAAGTCTCTGTTCATTGCAGCTGTGATTGGCGTTGCCTTTCTTCTCTTTGTTATGTTTAGCCTATATGAACCGCCTAGTCCTCCTCCCCGTGAATCGGATACGACTTTGATGGAAAAATGGGAAAGCTATCAGGGCATGAGTAAAAATGGCAGTGAAAACCTTCAAAAAGCCAAAACTTTTTTATATGGAATCAATTTGTCTGAGGCAGCTGATAAGTTAAAGAAAGATGTCGCCGAAGAGAAAATAGAACTTGCCCGTCTATTAGAAAAAAGAAATTCGAGTCTTGATGCTGAGATTAAAACACTTTTGGATAAATTAGCAGACGATTCAAAGCCAGCTTTGGCAGCAAATAACTTTGTAAGTGCCAGTGAAATTTATGAGAACTATAAGGGGAAATACGCCAAGGAGTCTCTAGCAGCTCGCAATGAAGTACTCGCAAATATAGATAAACTTGAATCTGCTTATAAAAAATCTATCAGTGATTTTGAAAAATCCTTAGAAAATACTGTAAAATTGCTCATGGAACAGAATCACGAAAAACTCGTGCAGTCCATGAAAAATTTAAAAAATGATGCAAAGAAAATGAATAAGTCTTTGATTGCTGACATTGATATGCTGGCTGAGCTCTGCAAGCCAGAAGAGATGATATTGAGTTCTTACGAAGCGAAAAAGGGTCCTATAAGTATTGAGCTGGTAAATGGGCGATTGAAGGGCCATCGATTGAAAGAGGTAAATATCGATGAGAAATATTTATGTTTGCAATATCAATTAGTCGACCTGGATGGTAAAAAAATGATGTTGTATCGCGAACGGAAAGTGACGGTGGCTGAGTTATCTTGGCGTGATATACTCGAACGGACAAAATCGCAAGCAGATATAAAATACCGCTACCTTGAGATAGTTCTGGCAATACAGAATAAGGATATAAAAGCAGCTAAGAAATTCCTGCCTAAGATCAAGGATGAGTCCGGAACCCTAGCCGGGCTCTTGCGAACGTATTGCAATAAATCGATTTAGGATTCGCTGACGATTGTTCCCGCGCTAAAGTCACCATGTACCAATTTTAGGATATTCTCCTTATTGTGAAAATCGAAGACAATAATGGGAATATTGTTTTCCTGACACAATGCAAATGCTGTGGCATCCATAACTGCAAGTCGTTTTTCTAATGCTTCTGTGTAGGTAATTGTTTCATAACGCGTTGCATTTGGATATTTTTTCGGATCAGCAGTGTAGATACCATCGACCTTTGTTGCTTTCAAAATTGCTTCAGCATCTATCTCATTTGCCCGTAGTGCAGCGGCTGTATCTGTCGTGAAGAAAGGATTGCCCGTACCAGCCGCAAATATGACTACGCGTCCTTTTTCCAAATGGCGTATTGCCCGACGTCGAATAAAAGGTTCGGCAATTTCCCGCATTTCTATCGCAGATTGTACACGTGCATGCACACCATTATTTTCGAGGGCTGCTTGAAGGGCCAGAGCATTCATCACTGTAGCAAGCATGCCCATATAGTCGGCGGTTGCCCGTTCGATGCCCTGGGCAAATGAACCCCGAAAAATATTGCCACCACCGATAACACATGCCACCTCAAGGCCAAGGCTTTGTATGGATTTTATCTGCTTGGCTATTTCATCAGTTGCATCCTGACTGACGCCAAATTCCTCACTGCCCTTGAGTGATTCACCACTCAGTTTTAATAAAACACGCTTATATACTAATTTTGCCATTTCTTATTCCTCTTTGCATTGGATAATTATAACATGGGCAAAAAAAAAGACCACCTTTCGGTGGTCTTTTATAAAAAAATTAAAGGTCTTCGCCAACTTGCCAGCGAACAAATCGTTTGATTGTGGCATTCGCAGCTGCTTTTTCTACAGACAACTTTTCGTCATGTACCCACTTCTGCTTGGTTAAACAGACATCGGTATACCACTTATTTATCTTGCCTATTAAAATTTTCTCAATAATATCATCTGGTTTATTAGCCAAATCAGGCGTTGCCTTGGCAATCTCTTTTTCCTTTTCAACCAGGTCCGCAGGAACATCATCTGGACTGAGGTATGCAGGTGCAGAAGCGACAATGTGCATCGCGAGATTTTTCCCGAAGTCTGCGTCGTGGTCTCCGTCAACTTCTACGAGACTACCCATTTTTACACCGCCGCCATCATGGATGTAGCTGTATACGGTGCCTGTAGTATTCCAGCGAACGGCGCGACGTATCTGAATATTTTCATCGATACTGGCAATTAACTCACCAATATTCTGTTCTTCAGTAGACTGTACTGTTTCAGCAATGTTTCCTTCAGGATAATCGCCTGTTGCAGTACGTTCTGCAACTGCAGAAACAAAGCCTTTGAAGTTGTCAGTTTGAGACACAAAGTCTGTTTCGCAAAGCACTTCAACAATTGCAGCTTGTCCATCAGCGTAAAATGCTTCAATAAGTCCTTCTTTGGTAGATCTGCCAGCTTTCTTACCTGCTGTGGCTAAACCCATCTTACGTATGAGATCTACTGCTTGATCCAGATCGCCATCGGATTCAGTTAGGGCTTTTTTACAGTCAAGTAAACCAGCACCGGTTTTTGTATTAAGTTCCTTTACAAGGACTGCGGTAACGGCCATTTTATTTTCCTAGTTAATTTAATTGTTGTAGATTATTCAGCAGGAGCATCTTCAGCTTTAGTCTCTTCAGCAGGAGCATCTTCAGCTTTAGTCTCTTCAGCAGGAGCTTCTTCAGCAGGAGCTTCTTCAGCTTTGGGCTCTTCAGTCTTAGGCTTTTCTACTTTTGTTTCTTTGGGCTTAGCTTCTTTTTTATCACTGGATTTTTTAGCTTTAGCTTCTTTTTTATT
>JABSQK010000798.1 GCA_013215875.1 Lentisphaeria bacterium | reverse complement strand
TATTGGCAGGAAAGCGTCATGCCCCTATGGATAAGCTTGTGCGTTGCAGTCTCTACATCTTATCGCGCGTTTATGCCACACTGGTTCGCTGGCGCATTAGCTTATACAAAAACCGCATCCTGAAAGATCACCGTTTGGGCTGTCTGGTTATTAGCATCGGAAACTTAACCGTTGGTGGTACTGGCAAAACCCCGGTAGTCGAAGTATTTGCCCGTACGCTTACCAAGCGCAATCGCAAGGTAGCCGTCTTAAGCCGCGGCTACAAAAGTAAAAGCAAACCCATCTCTGAACAGTTCATGGACAAATTACTCATGCGTGAAGATATCGTACCGCCGCGTGTGGTATCCGATGGCAAAGATGTGCTGCTCAATTCGCACATGTCGGGTGATGAACCATTTATGCTGGCACAAAATCTCGATGGTGTTGTTGTACTGGTAGATAAAAACCGTGTAAAGAGCGGGCGCTATGCCATACGACATTTCAATGCAGATACACTTATCCTCGATGATGGTTTCCAATACCTGCATCTGAAACCGCGCCTGAATATTTTATTGATCGATTCGACCAAGCCATTTACAAATCACCACATGCTGCCACGCGGCTTCCTGCGCGAACCCATACAAAATTTGCGCCGCGCAGACATTATCTTTTTAACAAAGTCAAACGGCGGCGATCATTTGCGCCACCTCAAACAATTTGTTAAAAAGCACAATCCCATTGCGGAAATCATTGAGTGCACGCATCGCCCGCTCTATGTCCAGGATATCTATTCAGAAAAAGTATTTCCACTGGAATTTCTCAATGGTAAAAAAGTCTCGTCCATTTGTGGAATTGCCGTACCGGAAAGTTTTGAAACATTCCTAAAAGGTTTTGGTGCGGAGCTGGTTTATTTTGAACGCTATGCAGACCACCATCGCTATTCACGCGCTGAGATCGACAGCTTCATAACAAAGTCGATAGATGCCGGAGCTGAACTTATTCTAACAACAGAAAAAGATGCGGTGCGCTTCCCGGAATTTAAGGAACAGGCATTGCCTATGCTTTTCATGCGTGTCGAAATCGATATCCTCAGCGGTCAGGAAAGTTTTCAGCAATGTATCGACCGTATCTGCTTCCCTGCCCTGCCAAATCAAACCCAGACATCAATCATCATAGATTAGACTTGTTTCACTCGTCTCCAGTGTATTCTTCACAGTCATCTCAATATGTATAATAATACGAATGTTCTCTGATTTAGGCTGAAATTTCAGCTATTTATTGCAATGCAGAATCCACTTTAAGATCTTTGTAAGTTAATATTTCTTTTACTATTTTTGAATCTTTTTCCGGTATTTTGGCACCGTGATCTACCAGCAGTTTAATGATTCTGTAAATTTCCATTTTACTTTCATAACAGACTTCATCTATATGATATTCTTCTTCGTATTCATCTTCAAATTCGTATGGAATTTCTTCGTCGTCATTGCAGTCATCTTGAAATTCATATCTGGATTCTGGATTATAGTCATCATCAATGTAATCCTCTTCACCTTGTCTGTATTCCAGGACAAAATCTATGGCAGTTCTATTATCAGCATCCTTTATATTGGGATCCGCCCCATGCTTAAGGTACATAGATAAGAGGTGATGTTTTTTGCCAACAAATGAATTATGCAATACCGTTTTGCCATTCGAATCTTTTACATTAATATTGCCCCCCTTTTCCAGTATCAATTCCAAGAGTTCCATATCGCTTTCATCTGTGTGCTTGTCATGGTTATTGAATACCTCATCACAAAAACTATGAAGAATGATATCGCCATTTAAATTCTTTTTCTTTATATCGTGCCCAAGTTTAAGCATGTAACTAAACAGCTTATTGCGGTCTTTAGAATTTGATTGTATGACCGAAAATAACAAATTATTATTAAATTCAGGATCCAATCCTTTCCCTATTAAATATTTCATCATTTTAAGATCTCCAGAATATCCCGCGTCACTAACAAGGCCAAAGCTATATCTGCGCCTGGTCCATGTCTGGTGAATGTTCGCACCTCTACTAATTAAAAACTCCACGAATTCCGGGCTTGTCTTTACAGCTTGACGAATTGGTGCATAAGATTTCTTGTTAAACTTTAATCCCAGTGAAAGAAATATATCTACAAATTCCTTATTCTCTGCTGCGATTGCCACTGCTAGTTGCCAGTGTTCAAGTCTGCCTTTATAATCGATATAGGTTTTATTCTTGAGTAAAATCCTGAATAGATCTGAGTCATTTGTTTTTACAGCATGAAGCAGGTAATAGTATTTGAGTCGGCGATAATGCTTCATGGAAAAATTTCGTTTAGCAAAATTCAGGATATATTCATAATCATTTTCCTTATTGCTGCGAATGGCTAAACCCACAGGTATCATATTCCCGTAACCTGTCCATCCTTCTGCATCAATCATATTGGCGAATGACATGTGCATTTCGACTTTTACATCAGTGCTAATTTCACTGCTATTACGTGTGCCTCCGATCGTAAATAAGGAGAAGAATATAAAAAGTGCAGTAAAACTTATCCCGGCAAAAAGAGCACATTTTGAAACTGAAATACGGATTTCACCAATGGACCACTCATCTGCCTCGTCCTTGCTTGCGAATAGAATCTCCGTCTTCTCTTTATAGAGTGCATAAAGCATGAGGATTGCCGATGGTATAATCAACAAGGGGTAAAGATAAACCACACGGAAATAAGAATAGAAATTTGCATTATACGGGATCCAAACATAAAAGTCGGGTATACACAGGGTTATAAGCAGAATAATTACTGAAAGGATATCCCATATGAAAGATAAGAACCACGAGATCTTCTTTTTCTGATATAAATTAGGATAAATCAAAAAACAGAAAATCAACTCAATAATAATCCACAGGACGATTATCATGCGAAAGATATTATTTTTTATGAGATATTCTGTGGTATGAGGATAACGAAAAAGACTCTCTACACAAAAGATGAAGAGAAAAATTAAATGTATTTTGACTGCTGACTGCAGTAATTTGGGAACATCCTGGCGAATCTCTAAACTAGAGTAAAAATTACGTATTATCTTCAACGGACTAAAAGCTTTGGAGAGCTTCCTCATAATAAATTCCCAGGTGTAACAAAAAATAAGAACGCATACTATGAGCAATATTACAATTAGGAATGGATTCTCTGGTAGATATTCATACATACTATAAACTATGCAAATCCCTCAGCAAAAGCAATAGTACTCAATAAAATCGCCTAATAAGATCTAGATACATTGTGGATGTGTCTTATCTTATAAAGAAATTATCAACAAACAGAAGTGATTCTAATGAAAGATATACGAATAGCGGTTGTGCAAATGTGTTCGGTGGTGGGTGATACTAAGGGAAACCTTGCAAGTATAGAACGATATGTCCGTGAAGCGTGCGCCAGAGATGTGGATATACTTTGCTTTCCCGAGCTCAGTATCTCCGGCTACAATGCGGGTGATACCAGCAATCCCGTGCCTGAAAGCCTCGTTGGCGAATCGACCAGCCAACTCGCGGAACTAGGCCGTGAGACCGGTCTCACTTTTTTTGCCGGTATTCTCGAGCGCTCTAATAGTGGCACTGTTTACAATACGCAAGTTATATTTGGTCCCGATGGCATCCAAGGTTGCTATCGCAAATCGCATGTGCCAACAACAGAAATGGAAACCTGGGCCCAGGGAGATGATCTGCCGGTATTTGATCACCCGAAGGCACGTTACGGAATTCAAATTTGCTACGACTCTCACTTCCCGGAAGTCAGCACTGCTCTCGCAGAATTGGGTGCAGAGATCATTTTTATGCCGCATGCATCGGGTGGTGAAACAGCCGCGAAAAAGAAAGAACGCTGGCTGCGTTATGTGCCTGCACGTGCCTATGACAACACTGTATATCTCGCCATTTGCAACCAGGTGGGCGATAACAAGGCGAATAATGTATTTGCTGGCGTATCGTTTATATGTGATCCCTATGGAAAAGTCATTGCAGACATACAGAATGCTGGAAAAGAGGAAATGATTATTACAGATTTAAGCAGTGAGGTATTTGATGAATCACGGCGTGTACCGGAATCATTCTTTCGTCATTTTCGCCGTCCAGAAATCTATGATCAATGGATGAAAGGCAATTCCAATAGATAGTATACTTTCTCCATTTTTTTGGCCTTTACCAAATTATCTTAGGGTTTATGTTATTTCTCAAAAAAAAGGGAACATATCATGGCCAAACTAACTGTCGCTGAATTTCTTGCCTGCAAAGGCCAACGCCAATTAACCCAATCCTTCACAATGGATGTCAATGTTGCAAAAGCCTATAACGATGCCGGGCTCGATGTACTGGTAACCACTGGCGATCTCGTTGAAGAGTTTAGTGCTGTC
>JABSQK010000797.1 GCA_013215875.1 Lentisphaeria bacterium | reverse complement strand
TGAAATAAAACATATTATCTTCGACCACGATGGTACCTTGTCGGTTCTTCGTGAAGGCTGGGAACGGGTGATGCAACCGGTAATGATGAAGGCCATACTCGGAGAACAACTCGATACTGTGGACGACGAAACCCGCGAAAAAATTCACCAGCGCGTTATAAAATTTATCGATGATACCACTGGCATACAAACACTTACACAAATGAAGGGCCTAATCGACCTGGTCAATGAATATGGCTACGTAGACACCGATAAGATTCTCGATATCTTTGGCTACAAAAAGATTTACAATGATGCGCTTATGGAGATGGTGAAAGAGCGTGGCGACAAATTGAAATCCGGCGATTTAAACCCGTTGGATTTTGCCATGTTCGGTGCTCACGACTTTGTCGAAACGCTTTATAAGAGCGGCATTAAGCTTTACCTTGCCAGCGGGACGGACCAGGACGATGTTATCGAAGAAGCAACAAGCATGGGATATGCAGATTGCTTTGAAGGGCGCATCTACGGAGCAGTAGGTGACATCACCCGGGAAGCAAAACGTGAAGTCTTCGAGCGTATCATTGCAGAAATTGGCGCTGAAAATTCGATTAGCATTTTAGCAATTGGCGATGGACCTGTGGAAATACAAGAAGTAAAACGCTGTGGCGGTTTGGCTATTGGCATTGCCAGTGATGAAGTCGAATGCCAGGGGTTGAATCCAGTCAAGCGTAAGCGGCTCATTTGCGCCGGGGCAGATTTAATCATTTCGGACTTTAAAGAGATGGAAAAAATTCTTGAATTATTATCAATCGGAGAGAAGGTAACAGGATGAAATTTCCAGAGCTAGACAGAGATAAGCTGCGCATTTTGCCCTTGTCCGATCGCAAAAACAAAACGCGTATCGAAGACGACCATGTGCCTGTGGATGCCAAGCCGGTAGCACTTTCCGAACACGGGGAAAAGGTGATGAGCGGCTTAATTAAAAAGGTGCAGGAAGCACGCGATGCAGACAAGCCTGTGATGATTGCTTTTGGTGCACATTCCATTAAAAATGGTCTGGCCCTTGTGCTCATTGATCTCATGGAACGCGGTCTGATTACTCATCTGGCAACTAATGGTGCAGGTATCATTCACGATTGGGAATTTGCCTTTCAAGGGGAATCCAGTGAAGATGTGAAAAACTATGTAGATGAAGGCCAGTTCGGTATTTGGGATGAAACTGGTTTCAACATAAACCTGGCAATTGTTGTTGGGGCATATGAAGGAAAGGGCTATGGTGAATCTGTCGGCGCGGTGATTGAAAATGAAGGCGTAGACATTCCAACAGAATCATTTCTCAAAGCACAAATTAAAGATTTACTTGAGAGCGATCCTTCCGCAGTAGCAGCAGCAGCAGACTTATTATCCGTTGTGCACAAATTCGATTTGCATGCAGGGTTTATGGAAATTCCGCATCCTTATAAACAATACAGCGCGCAGGCTGCAGCCTACCGTTTATCGATTCCCTTTACCAGTCACCCGATGATTGGTCACGATATCATTTACAATCATCCAATGAACCATGGTGCAGCAATTGGCCGAACCGCATTAACCGACTTTTTGCGTTATGCGCACAATGTTTCACAACTCGATGGCGGCGTGTATATGTCGATTGGTTCTGCAGTTATGAGCCCCATGGTATTCGAAAAATCTTTATCTATGGCGCAAAACCTGCATTTGCAAAATGGTGACCATATCGATAATCACTACATGGTTATTGTTGATTTAGCAGAGAGCCAGTGGGACTGGAATAATGATGGCGAACCCCCAATTGACAACCCTGCATATTATTTGCGCTACTGCAAAACCTTTAGCCGCATGGGCGGAAAAATGGATTATGTCTGCGCCGACAATCGCGATTTCTTATTGCACCTCTCACAAGGCCTGGTGAAATAATTGAGTTATCATTTAACAGACGAACAAAAAGCCAAGTTCCATAAAAATGGCTATTTGCTTGGAACGCCTGCAGTATACACTCGGGAGGAAATTGATTCTCTTCGTGACGAGCTACCTCAACTCACATCCTTATTGACAGACGGAGAGAATACAAAGGACATTCGTGAATGGCATGAACAGAGCCAATACCTCTTTGATATTTGCATGAATCCAAAAATATTGGATATGGTGGAAAGCATACTCGGCCCCAACTTTTTCCTTTGGGCCAGCAACTTTTTTATCAAAGAAGCGGGTTCTATGGAAGCAGTTGGCTGGCATCAAGATGCGTACTACTGGCCCATGGCACCACACAATTCGGTGACCGTCTGGCTGGCTTTTACCGAGACCAATGAATCCAATGGCGCTATGAAACTCGTGCCCGGTTCGCACAGTGCCGGACTCTTAAAACATGGCCGTAAGGGTGATACGGATTCTGTCCTGGCCCTGGAATTGGAAGAAGGCACATTTGATGAAGCATCCGCAGTGCAATTTTGCCTGGAGCCCGGCGAGTTATCTCTGCACGACGACCGGGCGGTACACGGCTCAGAAGGCAATCCATCACCGAATCCACGAATCGGTTTTACTATACGCTACTCAGCCACCGAAGTGAAAAATGATTATTCCATAAATCCACATTTCAAAACCTACATGTGTCGTGGCATCGATGACTACAAACACAATAAGATCGGCACTGAACCGACAGAGCGATTTGGCCGCATTGACTTCAAGCCGGTCAGCAATGAAGAAGCCACCGAAGAAAATTAGCGATGATTGACTCCGATATTATTTTAGAAAATGACCATTTAACTGTTAGCATAGAAAGTCCGGGAACCCCGGATACGTACTGTGGCAGGCGCTTTTCCTGGGCCGGTAATATTCGCCAATTGACTTGGAAAGACCAGCTGATCTTTGGGCCGTGGAGCACGGAAGAAAAATCATTGGATGCACATGACAATGTTGCGGGAACCGCGGGTGAGTTTGGTATGGGGAGTTCAGGAATGCCGACGCCATTGGGCTACGCTGAAGCAAAAGTAGGTGAGGGTTTTCTAAAAATGGGTGTGGGTGTTTTACGCCGTTCAAAAGAAATCCCCTATGGTTTTTTCGATGAGTATGATTTGATTGAAACATTTCCCTGGACCACTGAAAAAACTGATAACTCAGTGAGCTTCTCACAAAAAGCACAATTCAATGACTACGCCTACGACTATTCCTATAGCTTTGAAATCGGTGAAGACAGTTTTGTTACGAAGCATAGCATAGAAAATACCGGTACTAAAGATATCGTGCAAACCCATTACTCGCACAACTTCCTTACCCTCGCTAATGAACTAATCGGACCGGATTGCCAAATCGAATTTCCATTTGTTCCAGGCCTTGGCGGGGCACTGCCGGATTACCTCGAACTCAATGATAAGACTCTGAAATTTAGAAAAGACCTGCGCGATACCGCTTTTTATTCGGAGCTATCAGGCTTTGGAACTGGTATAGATGATAATGCATTTACTGTGCGCAATACCAAGAGCGGTATCGAAATTTCTGCGAAAGGCGATTGCCTGCTTGAGCGCTTTCATATTTTTGCAACACCCGACTGCATCTGCCCGGAACCATTTGTGAAAATAGATATTGCGCCCGGACAGTCATTTAACTGGCAGCATTCATACGAGCTTAAACAAATCTGATCAATGCTCGTGGCCATGTTCATGTCCGTGAAGCACGGTATGATCATGGTAAACCCCTTCGCTGTGCATGCGCTGATGCATGGTATTGTGCGCTGATTCCAATGTGAGGCGCATCTTGCGGTAGCGGTCTGCATCCGGCCGTGCGGCAATTGTATCGACGTAGGCCAGGGCCCCTTCAATTTGTTTCAACACACTCACAGCATCATCCTGATTATAAATTGCTTTCTGATCGACAATCACCTGGATGGCACTGCTGTGCGCGGCAATATCATCATCACTCTTGTAATTTCCTCGCACCCGAACCGCGACCCAGGTCGCCTCTGTTATACTGATCTCGACACTGCCGCTATCCGACAAAGGGTTCGCAGGTGTATGTGATTGGACACCACGTCCACCGACGATGATTTCAATCTGAGTGACAGGCACTCTGACAGATTCAACCTTCCAGTTCAGTGTCAGAGTTGCGGTACCATTAATATCAATTCGTCCGCCGGGTGCAGTGCCTTCAAGATCGATCTCTACCAATGGACCTACCGTTACAAAGGTATTGCCACTTTTGGTAGCCGTCATCCAGTTTTCGTAATTCAGTTCCAGTTCGCCCAGTTGGGTGTAGGTTCGGATCCCACCGAGCAGGGAACTGGCTGCCATTTTATCGGACCCACCGACAACCGGAACTGCATAGCCCAAATTAAGGAAGCGGTACCAGTCGGCAATTCCATATGGGCTGATCGTAACATCATGTGGATTAAAGACCATCATCTCCATGGCATGTACGAGTCCCATAATAATGTTAGCGGCTCGCTCGCATTGCGGGTTTGGTGCATGTGGCATGACCACAAGCCCATTTTGGTCGATGCATTGTTGGGCCCATTGTGCCATGCTTAATTCCTGTGCATCGCCCAAGGCAGATTCCGTTGCACCACCGGAACAGAGCGGGTGAATCATTTCGCCACTGTAACCCAGCAGTGAAATATGCCCGAGAACTTGCATGCGGTTTTCAGTACCAACACGGGCGATGAATTCACCATTGTTGCCTTCGAGTGTATTCGTATAATTACTTACGCCATCGAAATCGCCTACATTGGAAAACATTTCACCCCATTGAC
>JABSQK010000796.1 GCA_013215875.1 Lentisphaeria bacterium | reverse complement strand
GCAGAAAGTTCTTCAAGTGTTTTTGTATCTCGTCCAAGCAGTCCATAACGATAGATGATGATTTCGCGTTCGCGTTCTTTTAGTAAATCGAGTACATCGACGATGGCTTCGGACATGAATGCCCGCGAGGCGGCTTCATCCGGCATCTCTGTATGTTGATCGACTATGAAGTCACCGATACTGCTGTTTTGATCACCAACTGTGGATTCAAGAGAAATGGGCTGGTTCTCCATTTTTTTCCAGGCGCTAATTTTTTCTACTGCAAATCCTGTAACATCAGCAATTTCTTCATGTGTTGCATCGCGGCCCAATTCCTGGAGTAATGTTTGTTCGGCGCGTTTAATCTGACTGAGGGCGCGTGACATATTGGCGGGAATGCGAATGGTGCGTGAATGTTGTGATAATGCCTGAGTAATGCTTTGGCGAATCCACCATACGGCATATGTGCTAAAACGGTGACCAAGCTGAGGTTGAAATTTATCGACCGCGATTGATAATCCAACATAGCCTTCCTGGAATAAATCTTCATACTGCAGGCCACAATTGAGGTATTTTCGGGCGAGTGACATGGCAAGCCTTAGATTTGCCTCCAGAAGAATTGAACGTGAATGATTCATGCTTACATAAACCGGCAAAAGCTCATCGTAATTCTTCGTGAATTCCTTTTTCTTCATATCGACTGCCCTGGACGTGAAATTGTCATTCAGATCTGTGAGAATATCGAGACAGTCATTATAAAAAGGATTGTTAAAACTATACGGAGAGATGGTTTTTGAAATGGAGGCAAGGATTAAGTCTTTCTTGCCTGAATCCTTTGTAGTCATTAAACTGTTTATTCCAGTGGATAGCTTTTTGAGGAGTTTGACAACATCTTCTTTCTGATCGATGTCGTCATTTAATTGATCGTTGTAAATTTCATTTGTCTGGCATTTTTTAAGACGTTCGAGAAGAATTGCTGGGAATGCTGCCAGCAATGAACTTAATTCATAACGGGAATTATAAAAGTTATACGAGTGGTGTTGTTCCTCTTCAAGGGACAGCCGATCCATGCCAGAGGATTTGTTGAGTTGCCGAAGTACCAGTTCCTCTTCCTTCCTGGGATACTTTGTCCCTTTTTTACTATCCCGTTTATTTGCCAATGGTCAATTATTTCGTGGTCAATTTTACACTGTGGTCGGTATCTTGCTCAAATATGATTTCTTTATCACCAGCCGTTAGGCGAATGGTCATACCATCTGTTATTTCTTTTTGAAGAATCTTTTCTGCTAGAGGATCCTCAACATAACGCTCGACGACTCTACGAATAGGGCGGGCGCCATATTCTGGTTTATAACCTGTCTCAATTAAGAAGTCTTTTACTTTGTCGTCATAAAGAATATTAATTTCGTGTTTCATTAATCGTTTGATAATTTTATTGAATTCGATATCAACAATTTCACGCAGATCATCTTTTCCAAGTTGATGGAAGACGATGATATCATCGATGCGATTTAAGAACTCTGGTTTGAAGAATTTTTTTGCTGCCTTTTGCAGACGCGAGTCCAACTCATCATGGTCGATGTCGCTGTTGCCAGCATTGAAGCCAAGATTTGTTTTCGTTACCTCTTGTGCGCCAACATTGCTTGTCATGATGATGACCGTATTGCGAAAGTCGATGCTAACTCCAAGACTGTCGGTGATTTTTCCTTCTTCGAGAACCTGTAAAAGCATGTTGAGAATATCTGGATGTGCTTTTTCGATTTCATCGAATAGTACAACAGAATACGGTCGTCTACGAACACGCTCTGAGAGCTGCCCACCTTCATCGTGGCCAATGTAACCAGGAGGCGAACCTATCAGGCGACTGGCATTGAATTTCTCTGAGTACTCCGACATATCGATCTGTATGAGTGCTTCAGGGTCGCCAAACATAAATTCTGCGATGCTTTTTGCGAGCAGTGTTTTACCAACACCCGTAGCACCGAGGAAAATAAATGAACCAATGGGTCGGTTGGGATCTTTGAGATCTGCCCGGGATCTGCGCATTGCCTTAGCTATCAGTGAGCATGCTTCGCCTTGTCCGACGACATGCTGGCGTAATTCGTCTTCCATTCTTAAGAGACGATCCGCTTCGCCTTCTTCCATGCGTGTGAGCGGTATACCTGTAAGCTGAGCAACAACATGGGTAATATCGGCTTCAGTAAGCGTGACGACATTTTCATTTGTTTCCTTTTCCCAATTACGCAGGGTATCTTCGAGCTTTTCTTTTTGCTCTTTTTCCTGATCGCGAAGGCGGGCTGCTTCTTCATATTGCTGGTCGCTCACGGCGCGCTTTTTCGATTGGTTAATTTCGCTAATCTTTTCTTCGATATCTTTTACATCAGGCGGACGAACCATGGACATGATGCGGGCTCTTGAACCAGCTTCATCCATAATGTCGATTGCTTTATCGGGTAAGTGCCGTCCGGGCATATAGCGGTCTGATAAACGTACCGAAGCAGTTATAGCTTCGTCGGTATAAAGGACATGGTGATGTTCTTCGTACTTGTACTTTACACCATCGAGAATTTCGATGGCCTCATCGACGGTTGGTGTTGCAACGACAAGGGACTGGAAGCGTCGTTCGAGGGCTGAATCTTTCTCAATAAATTTACGATATTCATCGAGTGTTGTAGCGCCTATACATTGAATTTCGCCACGGGACAAGGCTGGTTTGAGGATGTTGGATGCATCCAGTGCACCTTCTGCTCCGCCTGCACCAACGATAGTATGTAATTCGTCAATGAATAAAATAATTTTACCAGAGCGATTTATTTCATCCATTACTGCTTTGATGCGCTCTTCAAATTGTCCGCGATATTTTGTACCCGCGACCATAAGGGGCAAGTCGAGTGCTATGACTTTTTTATTTCGCAGCAATTCGGGAACATCACCACTGGCTATGATTTGTGCGAGTCCTTCAACAATGGCTGTCTTACCAACACCTGCTTCGCCAATGAGCACGGGATTATTTTTTGTGCGCCGACAGAGTATCTGTTTTATGCGTTCGATTTCTTTTGAGCGGCCAATGACGGGGTCGAGTTTCTTTTTGAGTGCCATTTCAGTCAGGTCGCGTCCAAAGGAGCGTAATGCTGTGAGCTTTTCATCGCCGCCTGATGACTTTTCTGAACTGTGCTCTTCTTCCTCTTTATTTTCAGGAGGAATAAAATTGGGATCCAGTGCCTTGAGCACTTCATTGCGTACGGCTTCTGCATCGATGTCGAGATTGCGCAGAATTTGTGCAGCTACACCTTCGCCTTCACGCAAAAGTCCAAGCAGTATATGCTCAGTACCTATGTAGTTGTAGTGCAGTGCGGATGCTTCTTGTGCTGCCAGTTGCAAAACTTTTTTAACTCTTGGCGTCGGCGGTATATCGCCTTCCTGCATTGTTTGTCCGGAGCTGGGTGAATGTTTTTCTACTTCCAGGCGAACAGTTTCGAGATCTAAATTCATGTTCTGCAGTACAGAAACTGCAACACCCTGGCCAAGCTTGATTAGTCCAAGAAGAAGATGCTCGGTGCCAAGGTAATCATGGCCAAATCGTTTCGCTTCTTTTTTGGCAAGTGTAAGTACTTGTTGTGCTCTGGGGGTAAATTTGTTTAATGGTTGGTCGAATCCGTCTTCAGACATGGTGCCTCCTTGAAATGGTTTTTGTTGCTCTTAAGATGGTATAATCAGGCTGAATAAGCAACGATTTAGTTTCTATGAGTATAAGCCCAAATACCCTATTTACCAGTATAAGTGCAGTTTAAAAGCCTCATTTTGGGTACACGCATTTAACGTGCAAACTTGACGTTTATTTATCTAAAATCTCTTAAATTTATAAAATTTCAGATTCTACTGTGTTTGAATATTTCTTAAAACTGCAAACTTGAGCCTAAATCACCAAAAAACAGCTTGAATTAAAGTTTACATAATTTACTGTTCGAACTTTCAAGTCATAGGGGAATATGCAAAGAAAAAATTTTACATTAATCGAGATGATAGTTGTAGTAGCAATAATTGCCATCTTGGCATCCTTACTTTTACCGGCTCTAAGTAAAGCAATGCAACGGGGGCGGGCGATCACATGCACTAGCAACCTCAAGCAGATAGGCATATCATTCCAAATTTACACAGACGATTTTGATGGCTATGCTGTGCCATTGATGATGGAAGCACCGGTGGAACATTGGCTCAATTTTTTCTATGTTCATTTGAGTGAGCAGAATGCCAAAATATTGCAATGCCCGCAAGTGGACAATCAACATTACTTTAATCCGTATGGCGGAGACGGTAATTATGCTAAGCTGTTGGATGCAAGCTATATCATGAACGCGATAGCCCCAGGTAACAATGGCTCGCATTGGACGGGTAGCACAGAGCTTTCTGAACCCGTCGGATCATCTTATGGTTGGAGTGCTAACGGGAGTAATTTTTTAAAGGCCACTGCTGTACGAAAACCGGATCAGGCGATTTATATTGTTGATAGTCCAAATTTACAATTTTCATCTCCTACATCCAGTATCGGCATACAGAGATTTGACCAGACAGATCATGGGATAATAGATCAAAATACAAATAATATGGTTAATTCCAGTCTAAATGGTTCTACGAGTGATCGCAAAGTGGGCCATCATCATATGTCTGGTTTTAATTCATTATTTGGTGATTACCACGTGGAGTTTATACAGAGCTCATATGACGATATGTGGTTTGTCCATTCAGACTGATAGTTCGAAAGCAATTTCTGGCGACCGTTTCCAGGCGCCTGTTGGACTTAGCGATTGCGCCTATAAAATGGCATCTTCAAATCCGAACCATAAAAGATGGGTTAACACTGTCCGCGTCGTTGGCAGACAGGGCAGAAAAAG
>JABSQK010000795.1 GCA_013215875.1 Lentisphaeria bacterium | reverse complement strand
GTTGAACAAATGCGCTTTCAGCGCAAACCTCCTTGCGGTACTTCCCTAAGCCCCTTCGAATAGATCTTTTATAGTCTTGCGTGATTTATGCGACCTCCTTTCTATTGCTCAAAAAAAGGAGAATGCAATGGAAAAAACACTACGCAAAATGGATGAAGACATGCAACTCGCAGGTCTAAGTGAAAGCACTCGTAACGCTTACCTCACAGGCGCAAGCCAGTTACAAAAGTTCTATGGGAGGGCTGCTGGTGATCTGAGCGAGAAAGAGGTGAAAAACTTCCTTCTACATCTTAAGAACGATAAGAAACATGCCTACAACACCTTAAATCAACGCTATAATGCGATTCGGTTTTTATATAACCGCAGTCTGAATCGCGAATTTAAGCTCTTTGATTATCTCAAAATTCCTAAAAATGTCAAGCTTCCTGTTATTTTGTCGGAGGAAGAGATTTGGCTTTCAATCGGTGCTGTACGCAAGCCGCTCTATAAGATGATGTTGAAGGTTATTTATGTTTGCGGATTGCGTAGGAATGAAGCCGTCAACTTACGAGCAGAGCATATAGATCGCTCGCGAATGATACTAGAGATTCGCAATGGTAAAGGAAATAAGGATCGCTATCTACCTTTATCCAATGCCTTACTTAAAGACCTTGAATATTACTGGAAACATGACCGACCTAAGATCTGTGGTACATATTTTTTTCCGCGTATACGATTTTGGAAAGAGTTTAAAGGTGAGCCGATCAGTGGCGAATCCTTGCTTACAGCTTATAAAAAAGTCGCCGCTGAATGTGGCATTACCAAGCAAGTGAATTTACACTGCTTACGCCATAGTTTTGCAACTCACCTTCTTGAGCATGGCTGCGCCTTGAAAGCTATTCAAGAACTGCTGGGGCATTCGAATATTAACACCACTGCGGTCTACACGCACCTCACTGAACAGGGTGAGGAACATGTACGAAAAGCGATGGATCAGTTGATGTCGGGTTTCTAGCAAAGAAATCGTGTCATTACTTAAAGAGGCGTTTGAGCGCTTCGCACCGGACTACCTTGAGCGTTATGGGCAATCAATGCTGCCATCACACCGGCGCTGTTTGACAGATATCTTATCCTGTCAGACAGCTGCTTTAGATGGAAGTTTGCACGTTTGCCAATCATGCGGGCATGAACACTACACGTTTCATTCCTGTGGTAATCGCTCCTGTATTAAATGTCATCATTTGCGCACAGAGAAGTGGTTGGATAAACAACAGGAAAACATTTTACCAACCCAGCACTTTCATTGCATCTTCACCTTGCCTTCTGAACTGCGGCTTATTGTACGCAGTCATCAAAAGGAAGCCTACAAGATTTTGATGACGAGTGCCTTTGATGCATTGCAGATACTTGCTAACGACCCCAAACATCTTGGCGGTAAGATTGGCGCGATTGCCGTGTTGCATACCTGGAGTCGGGCAATGATAAACCACCCGCATGTACATATGATGATCCCTGCTGGTGCATACAATAAAGATTATGACACATGGATTCGTGGCCGAGAAAAATTTCTTGTCCCTATCGATGCCTTAAAAAGTATCTTCCGGGCAATATTTATGAAGCGCATGCGAAAGGCATTGCCCAAGCAGATCTTTCCCCAAGTAATCTGGAAGAAGGATTGGAGTATTCATATAAACAGCTTCGATAGTAAAATTGAAAATCTGTTAAATTACCTAGGGCGTTATGTCTATCGCATAGCGATAACAGAGAACCGTGTACTCGCTGTATCAGAGAGCACTGTCACTATCAATAATAACGGTGTGGCACTACATTTAAGGGGTGAGGAATTTATTCGTCGCTACCTGCAACATGT
>JABSQK010000794.1 GCA_013215875.1 Lentisphaeria bacterium | reverse complement strand
GGATATGATGAAGCTGGCCAAGAACTATTCTTAACTGCGCAGGATTCATATTATCGTCTTGTGGCTATGCGGCAGGCACTTTCGGAAGCGCGCATACCCTTTTCCTTTAACAACTGTTTTGAGGTGCCATTTGAACCGGGTAATACGGACAGAATCCTGCAACAACTAATCGATGAAAACCGGATGCCGACGGCCTTTGTCTGCTTTGATGATGTTGTCGCTGTTCTCTTATTGGAGAGCTTGACCGCCTTGGGGCTTGAAGTACCCAAGGATGTTAGTGTTCTTGGATTTGGAGATGTGGTTGAGGGCATCGATTTGGCCACTGCCACCATTGATACGAACGATATGGCTGAATTGGCTGTTGCGCGGATCCGAGAGCGAATCTCCCAAGGCGGTTTGGGTGGCATGACCTTGTCAGTTACCTCTGCCTTTAAGCCTGGTGGGTCAATTGGTCCCGTAAAAACCACTAAATAAATACCGAGGGAAAGCATCATGTCAGCAAGACATCTAGTTCCAGGCATTTCTTCAAGTCTTATTTTATTGTTGACCATCGCATTTTGTGTACAAAATGTTTCGGCTGAAGATATTGTCATAAAGAGCGCCGCACGAACCTCGCTATCAGTGAATCTTAATAAACTTGCCGGCGAGGACTATGCATCAGGGGCCCGTCGTAAGACGAGTGGTAACTCCGGTGGCCGTACTAAAACCCGTCTTCTCTACAGTTTTGAAAATGGTAAAGACGGTCAGCCACTGAAGGGCGTGCGCGGCCAACGAATGAAAGTGACCTGTTCCCTTGATTTTGGCGTAACCGAAGGTAAGAAATGTGCACGACTCGTATCACCTGCCGGTGGGGGCTTTTCCGAATTGTATTTCAGCAAAAATAAAATAAAGAATTGGCGCGGCTTCGATTATCTGGCGATCGACCTGTTTACCGAAGACAAGCATAGCTACGGGATATCTCTGGAACTTTCGGATAATCAGACCCGTGCTTACATGACGCGATGTACCATGGTGACAACGACAAGCAAGGGACACCAAACCCTGTATTTTCCTATTGGTCGTGCCAAGCGTAATGGCAAAGAGGGGCGGACCTGGGCAGAACTTCAAGCTAAGGATAAGATCAAACTTAATGGTCTCAAGCAGGTAAAAATATTTCTGACGACCCGGCAAAAACGTGCTGGGCGGTTTTGGATCGATAACATTCGCCTCTTGCAGGAAGATGCAGCCAAACCCAAGATGCGTTTATCGCTGCCTGGGGCGGTGACTCACGCCTTCGATTTTGGCTCAGCCGGGGCAGTTGTTCCGGGTTTTACTGCTGTGACGGCAAAGGACAAATACACAGATGCCAAAGGCTACGGTTTTACCCACAGAATTGAAAAGATGGTCCAGGCCGGCAGCGGCTGGCCGGATCTACTGGCCGGCACATTCGTGCGTTCGAACCAAAGCGATGTTATGAAATTTCAGGCCAAGGTGCCGAATGGCGACTATTTGGTTTGGACCTGTATGGGTAAGGCCCTTAAGCCGCAGTTGACGAAACTTTCATTGCGATTTAGAATCAATGATACATTTCTGGTGAAGGCCGACCCAAGTCTGGAAGAGTATGACGGTGAAAAATTCCTGTATCGTTTTATGCGGACACAGTATTCCCAACGACCACATGCCCTCTGGCTCGATTATGTGAATCGCATGTACGAGGTAAGTACTGAAAAAATTACTGTTACCGATGGTCTGATCAAGCTTGTTGCACGCAATTGTTTTATTTCCGGGATGATTGTCATGCCGGCCAAACACGAAGCAGATTTTAAACGGATGAGCGCCAAAATACAGAAAACCCGGCTGGCTGCATTTGAGAAATTGACCAAATATCCCGAGAAGAAGGCAGTGAAAAAGGAAAGCGGGGATGGCGATTATGTGCTTTATGTACCCAACCCCAAAAGTGATGTTCGGCCCGATACATCACCGAATGCCGATGAGCGTAAACGCACGAGTCTGCGTGCGGCCGGTGCGGTAGGCCAGAATGTGATTATGCGGGTGGCGATGTCAGCATTCAAGGACCTAGGCGCCTGCAAGCTCGAACTTTCCGATCTTAAAGGACCTGGCGGGACCATCCCAAAGTCGGCCATCAAAGGGCACTTTGCCAACTTCAAATATACCCCCCGGTGGACGCCTGAAATGGTTCTGATGCCTGAGCTGGGGCTCTATTGTGAAAAAGATTTAACCCAATGTTTCTGGTTGTGGATGGCGGTACCGGAAGACAGCAAGCCCGGAATCTATAAAGGCACATTCCAGTTTCGTACCAGCAAGAGTAAGACAACGGCACTGCCAATATCTTTCGAGGTTTATCCCTTCAAGCTTGAAAAAAACCTGCCTGGTTCTTTTGGAATGTACTACAATGGTCGCAGTGACCCGCGGCCATCAGGAGCATTGGCGGGCAATGTCATGAAGGAACAGATGAAGTGGATGCGAAAGATAGGTTTTACCTCGGTTACCGTACCCGGAGTTGCCCATGTTACGGGTGTTAATGTTGCTGCGGGAAGCGTCGAGATGACGTTCAATGCTGCACCGCTTAAGGCGGCGATGGCGGCGGGACTCGGCCAAACCAAAGACCAGGTCTTACTCTTGACCCAGCTGGGCATTGCCCGACAGATTGCGCGGCGATTGCCGGGTATCGGTGGTGCAAAGGTCGACCAGAAACCGGGCATCGAGTTACGCCAGTCTGCGTTTAAACCGCTTTGGATGAATGCTATGAAACAGTACAAAACATTTCTGGATGATCTGAAAGTACCTTATGCAATTGAGATTATTGATGAACCTCGCGAGACCCCAAACCCGTGGAACCGAAACCTGAAGGACACTATGACTTACGGAAAATGGATGGGACAAGTTGGTTTGAAACGGTTCATTACACCCATGGGCGATAAAAACGCAGGAAAAGATTACGTCGGACTGGTTAATGTCAGCGATATCGTTTCCATTCATGGAGCCAAGGCGGCACCCAGGTTTTATGCTAAAACCAAAGCGACCCGCAAGACCTTGTGGTTTTATAATATCGGTATGGGACGAAAAGACTGGGGCTTTAAGTCCTGGGGATATGGCGCCACGGGCAATTTTCAGTGGCATTGGTGTTGGGTCGAGGGCTGGGCAAAAGCTGCTGGTGATTACCCGGGTCGCGAATGGTATAATCCCTTTACACCGATGCATGGTGCATCCCCGAATGCACCGTTGACGGAAACAAACCCCGGTGGTTTTAACTACAGCTCAGGCTATCTCACGGTTGCCGATGGTCTAAGCGACTATCGCTATGTCTATACGCTTGAACAGCGCATTGCGGCAAATAAAAGGACCGGAAAAAATGCCAGCGCTGTTGCCAAAGGCGAAGCATTACTTAAGGAAATTAAAGCGCGTGTGACTGGCAAGGGTGCCAAGACGGAGACGGTTTGGCGCGAAAAGATTGCAGTGATTTTGGTTAAATTAAAATGACCGATGAACAGAAATTCCTTTTTGACCTGAACGGCTGGTTGCTTATCCCAGGGGTTCTCGAATCTGAGCAGATTGCCTTGATTAAAGAACATCTAGAGCAGTTAAAGAATAATCCGGACCAGCTGGAGTCCAAGTATAGACATTGTTATGCGGGGCCGGTGGCTGAACTCCATGACCATCCTGTGGCCGTCGATATTCTGCGCTGTATTCTTGGGAAAGATATAAATGAAAAGGCTTATGGCTTTCGCCTGGATGGCTGCTACAGCCAATACCGTGAAACTGGCAACGGCGGGTTGGCCCCCCATGGCGGCGGTCCAAATGTCAACCCAAATTTTTCATATCAATGCAAGAATCAAATGATCTACAGCGCCCTTACCCGGGTGGTGTGGGAATTAAATGAAGTGGAACACGGGAAGGGTGGAACCCTGTTAATGTCCGGAAGCCATAAAGCGAACTTCACTGTTCCCAAGGAACACCGAGTGGCGGAATCCTTCCTTTTTGACACCTACTCGTGCCCGCCGGGCTCACTTCTTTTCTTCACAGAAAATCTTTGTCATGCAGGGGATACGTGGCAGATGCCCGATCCTCGAATGGCTGTTTTCAATGCCTACACCAGTCATCAGGCGCAGTTCCATAAATCGTCTTGGAATCCGGAGACCATTGCGGAATGGCCGGAAAAACGTCAGTCACTTGTTCGCGGAGTGTGGCACGCTGATTTCAGTGAAAGCCGCCCACCAAAACTTAATGACTGGTACGGCGATGATAACAAGGCTTACTAAAGGAGATAATTGAACGAGATGATTACTGGATTTTTAAATATGAACAAGAAGAAAGGTTTTCAGGGAACAGTTCCTGGGCTTGGCGTATTTGGCCCCTGGATTGTATTCTTGTTGATGGCTGTGTTTTCCCTTGGTGCAGAGGAGAAAGCGGATTGGAAACTTGTTTACGAGCGGGATCTTAGCAAGGGAAATCTAATCAAGGACTGGATGGTTTTTTCAGGAGAATGGTCGCAAACCGCTGACGGTATAAAAAAGGTAAATGCTGACGGCAATGGCTGCCTGATCTTACGTCTTCCAGTTGTTCAGAATGCCACAAAGATCACATTTGTCGCCAGAGCCGAAGCCAAAGCGGGTGATCTCAGTCTGCTGATGGGGACCGCCCGGGGTGAATTCGAGCGCGCTGCATTTTTTGGTTTTGGCTCCAGTGCTAATACAAAAAATAAGATTATTTTTAATGCTCACGAGCTGGCAAAGACAAAAAAATCCTTGATCAAGAAAGGAACCTGGCATGAGATCACCGCGGTCCGTGAAAAGGGAAAGTTGAGCTTGACAATTGACGGTAAACTTGTGCTGACAGCGGATGATGATCCTTATGGCATGGGCGGGCCTTATATTGGTTTGTACGCCTGGTTTCCTGCGACTTTTAAATCCATTCGTGTCTGGCGCCGTGCCGACAAAGTGTTGCGCAAGTTCCAGCATCGAGGTGTCGCAGGCAAAGAGGAGCAGTGGTTGAAGGGAACTTACTATCCCAACCGGGTGCCTTGGCTCAAAACCGCATTCGCAGATTATCACGAATTGATGAAACGCGGAATTCACCTGACTAAGTCACCGCTAAAATGGATACCGCCAGAAACCGTATCCATTTTCCGGCCGACTCCAGGTCTCGGATTGCCGGCATTGCCCGGGGTCGAACATACGATTACCTACGATCCTAAACCATGCAAAGCAAGCGTTAACGAAGGCGGCAATGGCAAGTATGAAAGCGTCTTGCACGGCAGATACAATCACCATCAAATCATAACAGTTTTCAAGCATCGTCTGATTGTCAATTGGACAAATCATGCCAATGACGAAAATGGCCCAGGGCAGCGAATTCTTGCACGCGTGGGTCGATTCAGAAAAAATCGTACGGTGGTCGACTGGGGGAAACCGCTAGAGACGATTATCGAACTGGCGCCTGCCGCCGTTCCAGTCCGTCGTCGGCCGGTTAAGCATGATCCAAAGAAGATCGTTGAGATAGCCTGTAGCGGACGCCTGCATGTCAAAAATGGGCGATTGTATTTCAGTGGTCGCCTATTTTCGACTCATGGCTATACCAACGAATTCCCTTATCGTTCTGCAAAACCCGGCCGGCCAATTCCAGCCAAAAACTGGAATGATAACTACGAGCCAGAAAAGGGTTGGGACAAAGATATTTTCTGGAGGCTCAACTTTAATTACTATCAGCAGTGGGATTTTAAGGACGGTAAACTCGTACCCGTCTCTGCGATGTATGTGAAAGGAAAGATTCCTGACAAGATTGAAGTAACACCTGGCAGGTTCAAGACCGTATTGCAACCCGGCGAACCCTATGCCAGCGCCAAGCAATTTGATCAGGCACCTGAGCAATTCAAGAATGATATTTTGCGAGGCAAGGGGCCGGATAACAAAAAAGAGATTTATGAAACCCACGCCAATTATGCCTCAGCTGCAGCGCGCCTGGCTTCCGCCGACGGCACCAACGCCTTGGCTCATCAAGCGGAGTACCAACGGGCCGATGGTAAATGGGTAGCCATACGTGACAATCTGGCGGTGGCTGGATTCTATTATGCACAAGTACGCGACACACGAAAGGATTTCTATCCGCCGGCCCATCTCACGAATCTTCCAGGAGTCGCTGATCCGGCCGCGGGAAACCTCAAAAATGGCTGGTCATGGATTCTCGGTAATGCCCGCTCACGACGCGAAATGTACCTCGTTCTATCACGAGACGGTATTGTTTTTGACCGAAGCTGGTCGATCCTGACGATCGAAGGTGAAATGGATAAGACGTTCAAAAACTATATTGGAAAATATGGCGGGCCCCAGTATTTCGCTAGCGTTATGACTGGTGGCAGCATTTGGGTCGCCTACAGCATTGGCAAACGCAAGGAAGGTGTCACACGTATTCCGATGAAGGCAATAATAAATGCAGCGGCTTATCCGGCCAAGGGCGCTAAGTGATGCTGTCAGAAAATGCCGCAAACACATGTCTGATGGATTTGCATCTGAACCCATTATTTACTATGGAGTATAGTTGATGATACGACTAAAAAGCAAAGGAATTGAGAGCAGGCCAGAAGCTCGCATGCGAGCGCAAGCCCAGCTCATAAGTCGACAGAACACTCGAAGAGTGTTTGATAGACTGAGCGCAAGGAGACTAGCGAGAGCAAGGTTTACCTTGATCGAGCCAAACGTTTTTTTAAAAACGTTAAGTCGGCAGCTTATGCGCTTGCGCATGAGTGAGAGACTAGCGAGAGCAAGGTTTACCTTGATCGAGCTACTGATTGTTATCACGATCATTGCCATTCTGGCTGCTATGCTCTTGCCGGCGCTTGGCTTGGCCAGGGAGAAGGCGCGGCAGGCCCTGTGTAAGTCAAACCTTAAACAGGTCGGTTTAGGCTATGCCATGTACACGGATGAGAATGATAGTTTTTATCCGCCACGTAGTTTCAATGTTGTCCAGACGGTTTTTACAGATCCCTGTGGTTCCGTGGATCTGATGGAATACGAGGCCAAGATACTTGTTGACGACATTGCTGGTGGAGACAGTCGGGTTTTGCATTGTCCATCGAGCAAACAGGAGCCCACCGACCAGACCAAATTGTACTTTGACGGCCAATATAGACTAAACTATGCTTTATGGGCGGGCTTTTCTTTACCGGACTGTGTCAACGGTTTTGGCCTTCGTTCAGGTGGGGAAAACGGGCCGGTTTATACGAGCCCGAAAAGGCTTGGAGATGACAATGATCCGGATCTCACACTAGGGGCAGATTTATTTCAATTCAGACCCTTTAATCCTGTCTATGGCTGGTTCCTGGCCAATCGCAATAATCACGTTGGTGATGATCAGTTGAAGCCCTGGTACGGGGTGAATTCATTGAAGCAGGATGGCCGGGTCGAGTGGAACACCGATCCAATCACGCAAGTTGTGAGAAGGACCGGCAATACAAATTCCTACCTTTTTTATCTGTGGTAACTACGACATCTGACTTCTACTGAGACGGCAATTAATAATCGTGCATTGATTGCAGGCTATTTTTCTGCTGGGGAAGGCAGCGGTTGCACGTCGTACTGAAGCACGGAGCGCCACTGCCGCTAACGCAGCCCAGCTGAAAAAGGCCGTAACCCCTTGGAGCGATTGTCTTTTGCCGCTCTGCTGCACTGCGTCAAAACGACGATGCCAGCATCGACTTATTTGCGCGCGGGCACAACAGAGTATTCAAAATCCTAATCGTCAATGCAAGATTATTTGCAGCCGGCTCAGCAGTTATTTCCAGCTACAATAATATCCATCGTCTGCATAATTTCCAAACTATCTGCAAGTGGCATTATAGGACTCTCCAGTAGACCTGCCTTGAGACAGCTAT
>JABSQK010000793.1 GCA_013215875.1 Lentisphaeria bacterium | reverse complement strand
TAGACTGCAGATTCTGCAAAGAATAACATAGCAACATCAGGTGGATCTAATCCCAAAGCACTGTACGTGAAAATTTCCCGTTCCCGGTCAACTATGGATCCCATAAGTGAACTAAAAATAATTAATGCCCCAAGAAGCAGTGGTACAAGCACCTGGCTGAAACCAGCACCTGTCAGTTCAGTAGTAAAGAAGAATTTCTTTGCCCCAAGTGAGTTTTTAGTAAATACCGGTTCATTAATCAGTTGTGCCAAATTAAAGCCATCTTTCTCGATATCTTGAGAGTCCGATTTTGGATACAGGGTTATATTGTTTATAAAGCCATCATGTTTCAAAAGCGTTTGAGTTGCTGTTATCGCGGTGAGACCGGGATCTGCCCAGACAAACATACTTGGGTCTAAATCACTTAAAGCTTCTGCGTTATTTATATTTCCGCCCAATTGAGCCATGGTCGCTTGGAAATCGGGGACCAGGATCGCACTATTGTCGATATAGTTCATGTTCTGCAACAGTGCAGTACTAAAGGTTCCACCAACGATAAATGTGGTCCCATTCAAGTTAAGCTTATCGCCTGCAACCAATTCCAGATCTTTTATAATAGAGTCTGCAAAATACAAAACGGGATGTCCGTTGATCTCTTTTTTTAACTCAGGAAGGAGTTTTTGTAGACGGCTGTCTTTTTTATATTCAACATCCGAGAAGCCCAGGATACCCTTTATGCTGATCTGTTTTTGATTCTTGAAATTAAATACTGAAAACTCGCGTTGGACCTTCCCGCCAAGAGGCGATGAGAATACACTTGAGCGGTAGGCAATTTCATAATCGTCACCATAAAGCTCGCTAATCATATCAATAATTTCTTCAGGGAAATCAAGGTAGGATTGGCGTAATGCTTCAATTCGGTTTACCCCATTGCCTTTACCCAAGTAGGTATCTACAACCCCAAGCTTGTTTGTAAATGATGAGAATGCCAAAATGGTAAATGTTAACAAGACGATTGTTAATGAAATAAGAAATGTTTTTAATGGACGGTTGCGCATACCAGCAATACCAATTAGGATTGCAGCAACCTCTGTACTACTGTCTTTTTGAACAGAATGCGCTTTTGAATCTAAGCCCTGCATAATTGTTAATTCTTTTTTAAATTTGCCCATAACCAGGTAAATAACAAATCCACTCATCAAGACAATGCAAAATGCCAATAAGATCATCACGGGAGATGCAGCCATTGAAAATGCTGGGTGGCAAAAATACAGGAGAATAAAGGTCACTGAAAAGAAAGCGAAAAAGCCAAGTAACTGTCTGTATATTGAAACACAGCCCAGTAACAGGCGTTCAAGTGCAAAGGCAAATGGTAAGGATAAAATGAGTAGCACAACGACTGCCTTGATCATGTCGTTTGTTATACCTTTTAGAGGGCCATATGTACGCGACGATAAAATAACCGAAGCGGCTTCATTTGCCCGTGATGGCCCCATGTTTTTTTGAGACCGTTGGGTTTCAGCTACTTTCAAGTATTGCTTCGCGGCCAGGTGTAGGGATTCAATGGAATCATTAATAATATTTTTCTCTCGCAATTTTTTCACCCGGAAATCGTTTAATGCGACATAGTCCTGGGCAGACTGCCCTACGATGTTCATCGCCAATATGGATTCATGATTCGATTCTACACCTTTGCCCCTGGCAGCTAATTGTTTATCAGAAACACCTTCAATACCTGAACTACCCAAAACCAAAACCCCATTATCCTGGATTTTTACATCCTGGTCCTTATTAACAAAAGCAACAGTCCAGTTATCGCCACGGAATGTTCGTGAAAAGGGAAATGGTGAATCAGATTTTCCTGAAAACACTTTTACTTCTTGCTGAAAGTCATAACTATTTGGGTAAAGGTTTGAATAATAAGTCAAGTTATAGACCTTATGTAGCCGACTACCTGTCCAATCATCTTCACTCGATATGCGATCGATTAGCCCGGTTTCAGAAAAGCCAATAGAACTCATCTTCGTCCCCCAAGTCTCTGTCATTAACGGCATATAGGTATAGCCTTCTTCATTCACCCGTGCGATCGCTGTGGTCATTGCGCCTATTCGAACTGTTCCACGCCCGCTTCCTTCTCCGTACCTTTCTCCAAGTGTAAAAAATGCTCCCGCCGCAGGCCCCTCTAACTCACTGCTGCCGGGTCGTAAATTAAACATTTTATTTCCACTAAATGAAAAATCTCTATAGGTATAGCAGAACGTTTTTCGGATATGAGTGACTTTGCTTGAAGACGATAAGGATATTTTGGGCGTTTGAGCAAGTGTTGTTATTAATTTACCCATATACGCAGTTCCACTCGAAAGGCTCAGATGTTTTTGCTCTGGCATTTCATCGCTATTACGAGGATCCCCGATAGTCCATAGTTCGAACATATTATAACCTGCATTCATTCCGGCAACTGATGGAATAAGTTCAGAAATGGGCCCATTCAGATTCCGTGAGGGGAATTGACCATAAAATGCATTTTTATAGGGTTTTAGAAATGGGTCTTTAATGGATTTTATTGACAGGTAAAATGCTTCCAGAACCTGCATGAAAAGTCCTTTCCCGGCACTGCCTAATCCTGCAAGGTTGGCGCCATCATTATCGGGGTACCATGGTTTATTTACATCTGACAAGTCTATATTTAGTTGGAGCGCAATGATATTTTTTGCAAAAAATGCACCCAGAATCTCATTGGACTTATGATGCTCGATCATTCGTTTAACTTCTGTTTCACGCCTGAGAAGCTTCGCATGAATCAGCTCAATCATGCTGGCATAGATTGTCTTGCTCTGTTCACTGATTTTTCTGTAATGAAAGTCTTCGCGTAAGGTATTCCATTGGCGCCTTTCAGTTACCAATGCTGTCTCTATTTTTTCATAATTCGCATTCGCCGCATCATACTTTTTTAAATTATGAAGCTTTTTATAAAGTTCACTTACTTTGTTTCCCATTTGCATTTTCATTTCAGAGTAAATCTTGAAATGATCTTTCTTCTCTTCTCCCTGAAGCGAATCGCCTAACTTAAAAAAATCTTCAGGCTTAGCCAGAACTTTTTTCCGACTGTCTATTCGTATGAGTTCATCATCATAAAAGGGTTTGCGTTTCAGCAAGGAAACATCTGGATCCAGCTTCAACCTGCCTTGTACATCACTGGTGATATAGAAGAAATTCCGTGCGCCATCTTGTGCAGCATAATGACTTCCCCAAAATATGATGCAGAGATCACGGGATAAATCAGCATCTTTTAATTGTACTGCTAAAGTAGAAAGTAAGGCAACATTTGCGGCCTTGCGGTAGCCTTTGCACATTTCGGGGACCATACCGAATGTATCAAGCCCCGTAGATAAAACCAATACCTCAGGCTTCTCAAGCTTAAAAGCCTTGGGTGATTTTGCTTTGATATAGACATACACGTTTTTGGCTACAACGCTTTTCCACTGGCTCTTAATCTCAAGTGAGGCTGCTTGACTCGTTGAATTTTTAACTAACAAGCCTTGTGATTCAGCATCCTTACGGCTAATATAAGCGCGAGGGAGGTTCACAGGCATTGTTGTAAAGTTATGAGTCACATTATACCGAGTCGCCTTATCCTCACCCACAACAATTATCGCACTGGCACCCTCCTGAAATAAACGGCCCATCTCTTTACTCGTTACGTCTAAGAGGATAATTTTACCTTTTATATCTATCCCGTTGAGTTTTCGCAAATTCCCGTCACCGACATATAGCAAATCACCTTTAAGTACTTTGCCGTTTGTCGTACTTAGTGCCAGCACGTTTGGAGCTAGCGGGTATACGCCTTTTATTATTTTTCCGCCAACTTTTAAGGAACATATTGTTGTCGATGGCACTTCAGTATCATATGTTTGCGCATGCAGTTCCAGGTCATGCTCTTTGAATATTTTGCGCAGCTTCTCTTCAGCTTGAGCAATTCCTTTAGAACCAGGCAAGCGGTTTTCTCCTTGCGTGATACCATCGTAAAAGCGTTGATACAAGTCATCCTGAGCACTGCCAGAATAGGCGATAAGAAAAGAAACGAGCTGTACTATAAGGAATCTATTCATGCGCTTCCCCCATACTTGCCTTTTCGATCTTCACATTTTTCGTTTCTTCCACGCGTTCAATCATTCCATCTGATATCCAAATCATCCGGTCACTTACAGCCAGCATATCATGGTCATGTGTTGCACAGATAATTGTGACACCTTCTTCTTTGTTGAGATCTTGTAAGATTTTATGGACTTCCTGGCCAGTGACAAAATCCAAGTTTGCAGTGGGTTCATCGCAAAGCAATAGGGATGGGTTGTTGGCCAGGGAACGGGCAATCGCAACGCGTTGTTGTTGGCCGCCAGACATTTCCTTTGGTCGATGATTCCAGCGGTCGCCTAAGCCGACTTTATCGAGTAATTTCATGCCGCGCTGCCGTGCATCATCCTGATGCATGCCAGAAAAGATCATCGGCAAGGTAACATTTTCCAGTGCAGTCATAACAGTATTTAAGTTATAGGATTGAAATACATAGCCGATTTTTCGGCAGCGCAAGAAAGCAAGTTCCTTTGCGTTCAGTTGGGCCATGTCGACCTCATCCATAAATACTTTTCCAGCAGTGGGTGAATCCAAGCCACCCAGCATATTAAAAAAAGTTGATTTACCAGAACCAGAAGGCCCCATCACACAAATGTATTCACCCCGGTATATTTCGAGATTAATTCCGCGCAATGCATGCGTCAGTTCAGCGCCAATCTGATACGTCTTCTCCACACCATGCGCCCGAACAAGCACTTCTTTTCCTTTTGAATATTCTTTGTAATCAAACTCAGCCATTATTCAATCCTCATCGCTTCCATCGGTGCCATACGAGAGGCAGACCAGGATGGGTAAAGAGATGCCAGAATGGCCAGGATGATCCCGGCAGCGAAGGCAATTAAAAAACTTAAACAAATATTGGTTTTGGGGAAATACTGCCAAACATATGTGCCATAAAAAGCCATGCCTTGAATGAGCGAAATAATAAAGCCAATTACACCACCAACTAAACCACCAATAATTCCCTGGATGCCCGCCTCAATCATAAATTGTTGCAAAATAAAGCCGTCGGTTGCCCCCAGGCATTTCATTGTGGCAATCTCTCTGAACCGTTCCGTGATCGACATTAACATGGCATTGGCAATGCCAACCATGCAGACAAGAAAAGAAATACTCAAAAGAAAGATCTGCCGATCACTTAAAAAAGCACCCGTCTCACTGATTTCTTTTCCTTCAAGTTCAAGTTCAAGGTCAAGTAAGTTACGCTCATACTTTACTTTTTCCTCCACCAGTTTTAACTGCTCCATAGTAAAAGCGCCGTTGAGCATATCGGCAACCTGCTGATCATGACACATTACAATTTTTTGACTAACAGGTGGATTTTCCATAAAGATCTTTTTCCATGACTCGCGCATCGCGGGTTCATTCAATGCATTATACACTGATTGCTGTAAGGCATTTTCCTGCAGTATAAGCATCACCTTGTCGATAAGCTCAGGCTGCAAATCGATTCCTTTAGAGCTTAACAGTTGTGAAAATTCTTTTTTACCGGCGTCTCCTTTCTTAACCAGCCATGCTTCAATTTCCGCACCACTTGTTAATTTCATAGTCGCTTCATTTATCTCACTGGAGTAGGATTTAATTTCACCTCGCAGTTGAGTCAGTTCTTTCAAATAGCTGGAATGGCCGCTTAGAAATTCTGTAAACCCTTTCATATCCCCTGGAAGCTTTAGGGAGACCATTGGCTGTAGTTTTAGATTCAAATCATTGAGCTTTTCTTTTGAATTCACTGCAGAAAAAATGTCGCGTCCTTCGAGGTCTTCAACTAAAGCGATTCGTTTACCTGCGTTCATCTTAGCAAAGAAATTAAGGTATATTTTCTCCTGCTTTGCTTTTTTAGCAAGCTGCTGCAGTGCAGCTTTATCGCCATCGAGTACTCTCGTTAACATTGTTTCTTCGATAGATGCAGGTTTCATATCTGCTAGCATTGTAGCAAGATCCAGTGTTGAAGGCACCAGGTAAAGAACACTGAAAAGTCGTGCGGCTTTACGTGATTCTTTAATTTCATTGCGCACCCCATTGCCCACCGATGAGAGGTAGCTGCTTTCAGATAAAAGTACCATGAAAAACGCAACCGCCAGAAGTATTACTGAAAGCGTCAGTACAGATCGGAAAATACGATGCCTAATCCCGTTGATACAGAGCTGGCTCACTTTATACAGTGATAAGCGCTCTTGTTTTTGTACGTCGATGAGTCGTTTCTTAACCATACTTATCCCGGCAATATCATTATAGATTTAATTATTTTTCCATCTTGGAACATGAAAACCAGCGCAGCCAGGATAATGAAAAATGCAGCTGCAATAAGCTCACCCAAAATAAGGCCAATCATCAATGGTTTTAATTTCTCGACCGCTTTGCCACCACCAAATCGTATGACCAAAAACTTGATAAGAAAGCCAATCAGAATCGAAAACCACAAGGTTCGCAATGCATAGGCTCCCATAACCAGAAACATGACTGGATGCAACGGAAACTTTTTAAATCTGAATCGGCAAAATGCAAAAATGAGTACCATGATAAAGCCAAAGCAGAAAAAGAACAGACTTTCTTTTTTGCGTTTCCCTTTACCAATTTGAAGTAAAGAAAGTCGTTCAGAAATACCATTTGGCTCTATCGCATTTTCCAACTGGCCGTTATCATCTAAGCCACGCATCTCCTGCGCGACTTGATTATATAAGCCTTTTGGAGCCCAGAGAGATGCATACCCATCATTATTCACACCACCATATTTATAGGCTGTGAAAAATGAGACACATAGACCAATTATAATTGCAGCGATAAGGCCAATTGATAATATACCAAGAAGGCGGATTTTCTTCACTTTCATATCATCAGCGACCTTGAACCCTGTTGCCACATAAGGCATAAGACTTTCGCGCGGATCATGCGTAAATACCCCGGACAACATGATAAGGAATGCACCCGGTGCCACACCAAAAAAACCAATACCCATCATGTCAATTGCACCTGTTTCGGGCCTGAATGATTGTAGAAATGGGATACCTGTTTCACATATAATGCGTGTAAATACCAGAAAGAACCCGGAGATGATCAAGACATAAAATATGCTGTGAATAATAGGCAGTCCCATATTTACTAGAAGTATAACCATGAGTAGAGATGCCAGGATAAACACCCGTGCTGCAATAACAGATTCCCTCAGCAGTGTTGTTTCGCCCTTACGTGTGAGCGCTGCCTTCAGCACAGTCCAATAATAAGTACGACCCGTAAATAAAAGTATGAGTACATAGGCAATATAGCCGCCCATT
>JABSQK010000792.1 GCA_013215875.1 Lentisphaeria bacterium | reverse complement strand
CATCTTGGCCAACAATCAGTTTCTTGAAATTTAAGCCAAGTGTTTCATTGGTCGATTCATACAAGGGTAACCCAGCTTTCGTTAACAGATAATAATTCTTTCCGTTTTGATTCGCGAAGCGACGCGTGAGATAGTTCAAATCGAAGCTGAGAAAAACATATGCCTTTACCGTGTTATTTACCTTTAAGGGCAGGGCATAGTCGACACTTAATTCACTCGATTCTTTGTGTATATCAGACACATAAAGACCGGATCTATTAAAAATGACTTTCATTTTCTTTTTACTGTCAGTAATTGCTACAGTATCTGTCACATTCACGACGACTCTGCCATCTGGAAAAATGAATTTTATAGTGCGATAGTAAGGTTTAATTTTTTTCATCGCCTGGAATGTTTGAGCCATGTATTCGGCGGATTGCCTGGCACCCTCGTCAGGATTGTTTCCAGTCGTCTCACGTGCGCGAATGATGCCCTTGGCTGCGGGTATTTGCAAGAGGAATTGAAGGTCCTTTGCGATGGATTCCATCACTGCATTTGATTCTGTTGCCAAGCGCTTAAGCTCAGCATGGTCGTTTATGTCCGCTTGTTTGTTCAGAGTCGAGTTCATCGAATAGATCGCCACCAGTGTGATACTGCCAATGATGACAATAACAACACAGACTGTCGTCATTATTTTACCCTGCAATGAAGCAAGCCATTTATTCACAGGCTTTCCTCCAAAGTGGAACGAAAACTATTTTTCACCAACATCTCCATCTAGATACAACAGGTATACGCAAGTACTATGCCGAGGCTGCTAGAAGCTCCGCAGGATAATTAGTAAGGATTGAGCCTGTCACTTTTCTCTGGTCTATTTCAATTCACATAGACGCGCGAAGCAAAGTCGGTATCTTATTTTACCGAGAATAGATGACCTTTCATATTTCATTTCATTCACAACTAATAGCGCATCACGGCGTCACTACAAACGACAATTTTGTAATTCATCGTTTTAAAAAAGTTCCCTTAGCCTGGCACGATTTTAGCCCTTTATTGAGGCGGGTAGGTGTATTGATAATTTGTCTATGCTGCCTTCTTATGGCTTGGCACGCCTTTTGCGAAAAATCCCTTAACAATACAGATGGTCTGAATAACTTGGACCAGGGATAGTAGGCAATAAAGGAGTATTTCGTAATGAGCGAAGTAGAAACCGACAATATGGATGCCCTGGCGGGGAAGTACCTCACTTTCCAACTTGGCGAAGAAATCTATGGCTTGGAGATATTGAAAGTTCAAGAGATCATTGGCATGATGACCATTACCCGAGTGCCACGCACACCTGACTTTACTCGTGGCGTAATCAATCTGCGGGGGAAGGTAATTCCGGTCGTTGAATTGCGTAAGAAGTTCGGGCTTGACGCTGTCGAGGATACTGAAAAAACTTGTATCATCGTTGTACAGATAACACTGAATGACTCTCTGTTGACCATGGGGCTGCTCGTCGATGAAGTATCTGAAGTACTTGATGTTTCCAGTGACCAATTGGAGCCGGCTCCACACTTTGGTGGTTCGGTAAATATCGATTTCATTTTGGGCATAGGCAAAGTTGATGAACGGGTGGTCATGTTGCTTGATGTGGACAAGGCTTTGTCAGTGGATGAGATCAAGACGGTTACGTCTATTGAATAAGAATTTACTAAACCGAACTAGTAAAACTAGGGGAGGTTTTTTTAAGATTTTTAAGTTAAAATAACAACTAATTAATTAAACATGAGAGGAGTACCAAATGAATATAGGAAATGTATCATTAAGAAACAAAGTGATCATTGGAAGTCTGCTTCCAATGACTCTGGTCATTGCGCTGGGTGTCTTTGTTTATATAAATGTAAACTCACTGCTGGTAACCAGCGGTTGAGTCGACCATACCAATGATGTACTGCATGATGCAGATGCAATTACTGCATCCGCTGTCGATATGGAAACAGGATCGCGTGGTTATCTGCTTGCTGGTGAGGAAGAGTTCCTCGATCCGTATAAGGCGGGTAGTAAATCGTTTCATGACCAGGTTAAAAGCCTGCAAAAAACAGTCGATGACAACCCGACTCAGGTTCAACGCCTCGAAGATATAAAAAATACAATAGAGAAATGGCAAAAAGAAGTCGTCGATCCAAACATCGAGCTACGGCGGAAAATCGGCCAGGCAAAGACGATGAATGATATGGCTGCACTTGTGAGAGAAGCACGTGGTAAGGAGTACTTCGATCAATTCCGCGGTCAAGTTTCCAAGTTTATCAGCAGAGAACGTGTCTTAATGGAGAAACGCAAAAAAGAAAGCGTTAAGGCATCTGGTGTTGCCCAAAGTAGTAATAAGACAGTCAATCAAACAACTGGTTGGGTAACCCATACATACGAAGTAATCGCCCAGGCCAATGACATACTTGCTGAAGCAGCAAATATGGAAACCGGAATGCGTGGTTTCCTGCTTGCAGGCAAAGAAGAATTTCTCGATCCCTATAAAGGGGGTAAGAAAGCATTCTATACAAAACTCAATAGTCTGAAGCAGGCGGTAAATGATAATCCGTCGCAGGTTAAACTGCTCGAAGAAATTAGCAATAATATAGGCGAATGGAATAGGCTGGTAACCGAACCAGCAATTGCCATGCGCCGTGAAGTTGGTGATGGTGAAGATGAAGATGATACCACCATGGACGACATTGCCGATCTGGTTGGTGAAGCACAGGGGAAAAGCTACTTCGATAAATTTCGTATGCAGATTTCCACATTTGTTTCACGTGAGGCTGCATTGATGGATAAGCGTAAAAAAGATGGTAAAACTGCTGCCAACCTGGTTGAGTCAAGTATTTTGGAAGTGGAGCAGGCAGCTAAATGGGTCGACCATACCCATGAAGTGATCGCTGCGGCAAATAGCATACTCGCTTCCGCAGTCGACATGGAAACAGGTGCCCGTGGCTATCTGCTAGCAGGTAAAGATGAATTCCTGGCACCGTACACAGTTGGCCAAAGAAGCTTCAAAAAGGGCATAAGCGATCTCAAGCAAGTTGTCAGCGACAATCCAGCCCAGGTACAATTGTTAGAAGAAATGGCTCTTACTATCTCTGACTGGCAGAAAAAAGTG
>JABSQK010000791.1 GCA_013215875.1 Lentisphaeria bacterium | reverse complement strand
TTAAGTTTTTTAATGGCTTTATGTAAGGAATTATGTCCAGTAGATGCCATGGAGATGCTCCCTCATAATAAATATCGTAATAAACATGTTGCAGCAATGTCCCTGGGTTGACCGAAGACAATATAGCAGCATATACTTTTACTGTTGCACTTACGATCTCTCTGGCTTCACTGACAGTTGTAATTCTTTTATTGATTGACCACTGTATTAGCTCATCTGGGTAATTAGTAAGGGGATCGAACTGCGCCTCTAGATGAGTTTTAAAGGCATCTTCCACATCGAAATCATCTTTAATTTCATCTATTAAATCATATATCTCTCCTAAACCAACAATTGCTGGCCTTGGGCCCTTGTCTTTAATAATATCTATATCTACCTCATACATTGGCACCATTACATCAACAAAAACCGACAGATTTGATGGCACTCTATACTTGGGATTTCCATTTAATTTAAAAGTGACTTTCATTTCACCGTCTATATCTTCGATTTCAGGTTCTGGATCATCATCTATTTTTGCTAAATCATTAATTTCAATGTAGCATCCTGGCCATAAAGACTTATCTCTAAAGGGCGGGTCAGCATCTATACTATCTGTGCTAATACCACCTGAATTGAGGAAGTTCCAGAACCAGTATCCATAATCTATATTAGCAAAGAAAAGAGCCTTTAATTCAAGAGTAGAATATGGTCTCCACCAATGCTTCCACCGGTTTGAATCTACATAATCAGTTGTTGCGGTAACAACTTTAATACATGAGTTTAAAGGCTTCCATTTTTTTGCAAAATTAGGATCGAATTTTGCATCTTCAAAAACAGGGTCAGATAAATGGAATTCATTAATACTTAAAGAATCCCATACAGAATCGAACTTCACTAATTTCGCTTTTATTAGAGCATAGAATCTACTAGCTTGCTGCAATTTGATATTTTTTATTTCATCTTTATCATCAGGAGGTGTAAAAATAATTCTATATGGCTTTTCGTTTTGGTCATCAACAAACCAAAAATATTTATGAGTTACTTTGTCTTCCATTAACCCATAATCTTCTGGGTCGAAACCTGAGTTCTGTGCAAATATAGATAAGTTAATTAATAAAAATGTAACTATTTTTTTAACCATTTTAATTACTCCTGTTCCTGATTGAATTTACCAATGATTTTCTCGCCTTTACCGTTATATATATCAGGGGTTATATCAGTACGACCACATTTTAATTTATAAAGGATACTATAATTCATGAATGAGTCATCTGTGTCAGTTTGAAAAGTTCGATTAGGTATTCCAAGGCTGGGAATGCCCCTTCCCCCAGAGTCTTGAGACAATGTCATGTCATCACAATAATCAAATTTATCGTTCTGGAGTTTGGCTGTGCCTTCAAATACAAGATCTGGCCCTTCAGTCTCATCATCAAACCCAAAACTTAAAATTGAATATTTTTCTATATCTGCTGAAGAAATGTCCTCATTTAGAATTAAGTAAGTTGATGTTTCACCTGTCACATTTGGAAGTTGAATTTCACCTTGAAACTGTTTAAGAGATGTGCTTTCCAAAATTGTAATCTGTTTCGTCAGTATAACAGTATCATCTGCACTTTTTCCTTGTATAATGACTGCTCCTGAAGTATTCAAATCATCAATTTCAATTGTAGTGGCGGTTCCCTGAATTGCTTCATTAATTTCACCTTGGATATAACTCCAAGAAATATCACCATTTGGAAAATTATTTGCACTAATTTCAATGGTTGTACCAGAAAGTATTTTGCTCGATTGGTTGATCGACAAGTATGCAGACTGTGAATCAACTTGATTAATAGTAATTGAAATTTCGCGGTGATGCGGCTGCATTAGAGCCGATATAGTGAGTGTCTCTACTTTGGTTCCTGCTTTAAGATCGATCGTGTTTCCCGTTTCATTTATTAATTCAGCATCTCCTTCAACGTTCCAAGATATAGATTCGTAGGGGCCAGCCAATGTTAGTTGGATTGATGAAGTTCCATCGGCAATAATAGTATCGGAATTACTGGATATACTATTTATGAAACTATTCAAAGTTCCCACTTCTATTTCATCGTAGAAAATCTTAATTGTATTATTGGTATCGATGTATTCCCAAGTAGCATTGCATTCTATTGAAGATAAATGAAGCATTATACCTTCTGATGCTTCGCGAAAATACTGCTTATCAAATACTACAGATTGTACATTCGCTCCATCAAGTGTTATGCTAACTTCCATTGTGTCTAAATTATTGCTATCAAATGTCGTGCCACTTTTTAATTCAACAACAATATTGTCATAATCACCGTTATTGTATGTACCTGTATACTTATTACTATTCACTGCGTCTTGAGTAAGTGGATATTCCGTTAACATATCACTCGACAGCACTTTTAGTGAGTTAAGATTATCGTTATTGTCCAATGATATTAGTATTATTATATCATCAATTATTGATTCTGTAGTTTCAACAAACGATTCATTTCCGATTTGCCAATTATTAAATGGAATCATGTCAATGGGTACAAGCCATTCATCAATCCCTGTTTCCCCAATGAGATTTGTTGCCTCTGCCGAAATGGTAAAAGAATCTTGGCCAGCGTTTATGGTAAAATTAGAAGTGAAGTTGTAATCCAAGCTTCTTTCTGTGAATGGATAAATGCCACTGGTATATTGATCCGAAATATCCAATTCAAATTTTTTCCCAGCAATAAGAAGTGATATTTTTTTCATAATATCATCTGAATCTTCTGTCATTTCAGATAATTGATCCTGAATATTTCCACTAATCTCGAGTTCTATATTCCCATTAGATAGTTTCCAATCTGTAACTTCAATAGAAATTTTGGGCCGCATTGAATTAGTGGTAGATACAGTGCTTCCCACTTCTGTTATTTCATGAGTGTTTTTATTATAACCTACTACGGTCATTATACTTGAATACATATTTAGTTTTTCACGATCTGCATCCTGCCAAGCAGCTGTGACTTTCGAATGTTCAACATAGTTCGAGCGGACTGATAGTTTTGACTTGTTGTGTGTCAGCATTTTGGAATATACCCAAATGTCTTCACTTGTTGGATCTTCAATAAAAGCTAAACCCTGAACAAGGAGAGTGGCATCTTCCATCCCACCAATCTCACTGCCATATCCCTGCATATACGCACTAAGGGTGTCAGTATCTTTCATTATCGTAAAATATTGAGCTAGATCCAAGCTGTCATTCACTCCTCCCCAATATTCATTTTGAGGATATCCATCTATTGAGAGACGGCCCCTTACTGAGGAGGCTGAGTCCGATTTCACTATGCTAACACGGCCAGTAATTGGCATTTCTTCATTATGCTTAGTTAAGTGAAATTCTGTACCATATTTAACATCGTCTGTTTCAAAATCCCAATCAAGCCAGTCAGTTATTGTCTTGATAACAAAGATAGAATGTAATTCTGCAGTGGCTAAAATATCATTTGTCTGTAAATCATAGAATTCTAAACGTAATACCCACAATCCTTTAGTAAGAGTTAAGTCGAGATTCTCATCCGAACCTTCATCTTTCTCTACCTCATTGCTTTGTTCTTTCCTATCTTTATTATGAAATGTAATCCAACGGCGGCCATGTATACTGGAATCAAACCCGTCAGCTTTAGCAGTAAAGGACCATTTGT
>JABSQK010000790.1 GCA_013215875.1 Lentisphaeria bacterium | reverse complement strand
TAAGCTTATGACGAACCTTACAGGGTTCTTTAATGTGGAAATATCTTCCTACTGTATAATGAGTAATCATTACCACATCATATTTAAACAGAAATGTGAACTGCTATCACGCCCGGATGCGACTCGACGGTACAATGACTACTACCAGGATCTAAAGAAGCCTAAAATACTCGAATACAAAGGTGATAAAGATACCCTCCCCTATATGCTGGTAGAAATTGATAATACCCGTGAACGCATGCGCGATATGTCTGAATTCATGAAGGTTCTGCAACAAGCATTTACCACATGGTACAATAGACGACACGATCGATTCGGTACCCTGTGGGCAGACCGCTTTAAAAGTGTGATACTCGATGAAAAGGATGCCCTGTGGAAATGCTCTAAATACGTTGCGCTAAACCCCGTACGAGCTCAAATAGTTGAGGATCCAGCTAAGTATGCGTTTAGCAGCTGGGGGGAATGGCAGCAACAAAAATCACTGACATTCGCAGATTATTTCCATAAAGCAATTCGTACAGCTCTAAACAAACCGAGGTGGAGCATGGTCCAGGTAATGGATGCATTTAAGCGCGATATGGAACGAACGATGAGCTATGAGAATCCCAGTATCACTGCATGGGAACATGCAGAGACAGATTGGGTGCCGCAAGCCTATAAGGACGAATGTGATAAACGGCAGTCAAAGAAGGCAAAGGTCCTGGAGATACAGGGAAACTGTCAGGTGGATTATTGGACAAGGGGCTGCATCATAAGTTCGAGTCAGAAATTTATGGATGAGACAGTAGAAGAGATATATGGTGATGAGGTAAAAACTAAGCATTTTGATATTCTAGTGGAGAGTGAGCAGGAGTTGCTGGCGTATAAGTGTGTGAAGAACTGGAAGTGAGACGAAGTGGTAGAAAAAGATAATTGCCAAGAATGCCAATTCACAGTAACTGAACAACGAAGAGGAATTGCTGGCCTATAAGTGCGTGAAGAACTGGAAGTGGAATAAAGGCGTGTGTTTTGTGGATACTGACTTTACTACGCGCATAAATGGTGATGTAGCATGAAGTGGGCAAGGAAGAAGGATATATTTAAAGTACAGTACAAGAGTTATTTGATGAGGTGAAGCGTAAATACTTTGATATCTTGGTGGAGAGTGAGCAGGAGTTACTGGCATACAAATGCGTGAAGAAGTGGAAATGAGTTAACTTTGATTCCTAGTTTGGTATAATCTTTAAATATGAGTGACATGACTCTATACATTTGTAGTGAGCTCACCTGTCTATTATTGACAAAATCTTCTTTTTACATATCTTAGCGCCTTGCCATTTCGGCTGGAAATGGATAAATTATTGAGGCAAATTAGTCATGTCGGACGAACAAAAACACTATCATATTTGGACCATGGGCTGTCAGATGAACGAAGCGGATTCACGCCGTCTGGGTTCACAGCTGGAAAGACTTGGTTATGCACCTGAGGCACTGCCTGAAAAGGCGGATCTTGTGGTGATGAATACCTGTGTCGTGCGTCAGCAAGCTGAAAATAAGATTTATGGCCGTCTCGGCTCACTAAAAACAGCCAAGGAAAAGAATCCTGAAATGACAATTGGGTTAATGGGTTGTTTTGTCGGTGTTCGTGAGGCAACTCGCCTGAAAAAGGAATTCCCCTTTGTGGATGTCTTTATGCCGCCATCTGATACAAGTGCGTTGATCGAATACCTTTATGAAAATGAGCTGTATACGGAAGAGCTTGAAAACCGCCAGATGCGCGATTTGATACAGGATTCGGATTTACTGTTACCTATCGAACAGCGAGGCAATGCAGTACTGGGCTATGTGCCCATAGTCCTGGGTTGTTCACATGCCTGCACATTTTGCATTATCCCCTACCGCCGTGGTCGTGAGCGCAGTCGCCAACGCACGGATATTCTCACTGAAGTACGCTCACTGGCAGACCAGGGTGTGAAAGAAGTGATGCTCATTGGGCAGATTGTCGACCGCTATGGCCAGGACCTCGATGGCGACTATGACCTTGCTGACTTATTGCGCGATGTAAATGGTATCGATGGTTTGGAGCGAGTGCGTTTTCTCACCAGTCACCCAAACTGGATGACAGATAAGTTACTCGATACCGTCGCAGAGTTGGATAAACTTTGCCCGCACCTGGAAGTGCCCATACAAGCAGGTAATGATGAGGTATTAAAAAACATGCGTCGCGGCTATACGGTGGATGATTATTTAAAACTGCACGATCGCATAAAATACCGTCTGCCAGACGCCGCTATAAATACAGATATCATTGTCGGATTTCCAGGTGAAACGGATGAACAGTTTATGGATACCTATAATCTGGTAAAGGAACTTAAGTTTGACAAGGTGCACCTGGCAAAGTATTCTGAGCGCCCACGCACAGTTGCGCAGCGCCGCATGGAAGACAATGTCAGCGATGCTGAAAAGGAACGTCGGCGCTTAATGATTGATGAGCTTTTTAAAGAGATCCTTACAGAGACCAATAAGAAGTATCAGGATCAGACATTGGAAATCCTGATTGAAGCGAAGAAGAAAGATCGCTGGCAGGGGCGTACGGGAGACAATCGTCTTGTATTTATAGAAGATGAACGTGACTTATTGGGCCAGTTGCTGGATGTAAAAATCACCGCGACCCGGCCTTTTTCTCTGCAAGGTGAACTTGTGGATAAAACAGTTTTAGTAAACAGTTAAAGGAATTTTATGTATTCAGTACTTATATCATTATTTGTTAGCATTGTTGCAGCCGGCTTTGGAGCGGGGATTGGCCAGGGCTGGGCGATCCTTATTGGTTTTGTCGTATTTCTGCTGCTCTTTATACTCTTTAATCAATATTGGGGTCGCAAGTTAAAAGCAATTATGGCCCTTCATGAAGAATGTGTCACGGGTGCCCAGGCCGATGCCAATAAAATGGTGCAGCGCGTGCAACAGCGTGGCGGAATGTCACAAAAAGTGATTCAGCAAAAGGTCGAACGAATGATTGCCGATGGGATCAAAGAATCATTGGTGATTTTGGATGATACCAAGCCATTGTATAATTGGATTATATTCTCTGAAAAACAGCTTACCACAAGAAAAGTGCAGCTTAGTTATCAGGTGAAAGATTTTGAAGTCGTTGATGAACTCATTGATAAGTGTTTTTTCTTTGAGCCTTTAATGTATGCGATGAAGATGGCTCGGGCCTATAAAACTGAATCGCCGGACCTCGAGAAGATTTGCACAAAGGGTCTAAAGAAATATAAGAAAGAAAAATGTGTATTGATTTATTCTGTCTATGCCTGGATTCTTATCAAGAATAAAGAAGAAGACAAAGCGCGTGAAATCCTCGCCATTGCACGTGAGAAATCGACGAATGAGAATCTCGATAAAAACTGGCAGGCTTTGGCAAATGATAATGTAAATAAGTTTTCGAATCACTTCCTGGGCGACCAATGGTATACCCTATTCCTCGAAGAAATGCGAATGCCAAAGCAGAAGCAGGCCGGCAAGGGTGATCTCAAAAATAATCCCATTCATGGCGGCAAGCGCTCCCGCAAACGCTAAAAACTGAGACGTCTATTTTCCGCATCTCATTGCATTGCACCCCTTAAGACTTAAATTCTTTTCAAAAAATAACCCCCGCAATTTATGGACACGAAAACAATAGTAGAAACAAAAAGCATTGAGCTTAATTTAGAAAACGGATATACCCTGACTTCCGGGGAAAAAATTCCGGCGATAACTGTTGCCTACGAGAGTTACGGCGAGCTAAACGAAGCGGCTGACAATGCGATCTTTATTTGCCATGCTTTAACTGGTGATGCGCATGCAGCCTTTTACCATGACGGTGATGAAAAGCCCGGTTGGTGGGATCCTCTCATCGGTCCTGGAAAGGCAATGGATACAGACCGGTATTATATCGTCTGTGCCAATATTTTATCCGGTTGCAAAGGCACAACCGGTCCGGCATCGATAAACCCTGAAACCGGTACTGCCTATGCAACAGATTTTCCGCTGGTAAGTATAAAAGATGTGGTAAATATTCAACGACTTCTGCTTGAGCAACTCACTGTAAAGAAATTAAAAACTGTTATTGGTGGCTCGCTTGGCGGCATGCAGGCACTGGAATGGGCCTGTAGTCACAGCGATTATATAGAAAGCTGCATTTGCATTGCAGCAGGAGTTAGCATCTCGCCACAGGCTTTGGCATTTGATGTGATTGCCCGCCAGGAAATCGAGCACGATCCGGACTGGTCAAATGGCAATTACTATGATGGAAGCAGTAAACCAGACAAAGGACTTTCCCATGCCAGGCAAATCGGCCATATCACCTACCAGTCATCGGCATCAATGGAACTTAAATTCGGGCGCGACCAGCGGGATGCCGAAACGGGTGTGGAGCGCAGCAAGTTCAATACAGATTTTCAGGTGGAATCCTATTTAAATCACCAGGGAAATAAATTTGTCAATCGCTTCGATGCCAACAGCTATCTCTACATCACCCGCATGATGGATATGTTCGATCTTGAAGACGAATATGGCTCAATCGAAAACGCATTTGAAAACAGTGATTGCAAATTTCTTCTGGTATCAATCAGCTCGGATTGGTTATTTCCGCCAGAGCAGCAGGTGGATATTGTAAAAGCCTTAATCAATACCCGAAAATCTGTAAGCTATTTCAATATCGATTCCGATGCCGGGCATGATGCATTCCTTCTTGAGCATCAGATAATATCAAAGGGTGTTGCAGCCTTCATTAGTGATGCGGATAAAGATATTGCCTCCAGCCAAAGACAGGACCTCGACAATATCAGTAAGTTACTGACGAAAGATCAGTGGGTCTTGGATGTTGGCAGTGGTAATGGCGAGTTTATGTATGCTCTGCAAAACAAGAAGCATATCGATGGCATTTGTGTAGACAATGATTTTGAGATGGTTGTGGCCTGTATGAACAAGGGCTTAAATGCATTGCACATGGACGCGGATGTCTGCCTGAATAGTTTCAGAGATAATTCGTTTGACTGCGTGCTGATGAATCAAACCATTCAACAACTCCAGAGCACCTTGCAGACATTGAAGCAATTATTACGGCTCGCACCGGAAGGCATTATTAGTTTTCCGAATTTTGCTTTATATAAATACCGTTTCCAGCTTTTCTTTTCCGGTACATTGCCTGTTTCGGACAGCTTACCATACGAATGGTACGATACCCCGAACATTCATGTGATAACAATAAAAGATTTTTTAAGTTTATGTCGGACAAATCATATCGATATTAAAGAAATTAAATACCTGGCGGATTCATCTCTGGCAAACTGTTTGATTTCGATAGGCTTAAAAAATATTGGTGCTGAGCGGGCAGTCGTAAAGATTGGACGTTAACTAAATAGATCATCCAGTTCGTCCTGGTCGATGATACCATCTCCAAAATCACCCTCGACTATGTCGATATGAAGAAGAGTTTCTTCCATAGTCATTTGTCTTGCGTGGATTTCTTCCTGAGGGGCATGGTTTGCGTCTGGATGTGCGAATATGAAGTCCAGTTCATCTTGGTCAATTGAGCCTTTATTGTAATCCACCTCTTCGGCGGCATCTGCAGAATCTTCAACCAATGTTTTCCTTGCTGGCATTTCCACAGTCTGGGTTGCACTGGCAAAGAGATCATCAAGAGAATTCTGATCAAGCTTTTCATTCCCATCGTCGGGCGCAGCCGGTTCTTCAATTTTTGCTGCTTCAAGATGTGCTTCTGCATCTGAAGCCCCACCTGCAAAGAGTGCATCGAGATCATCCTGATGAAGTTGTTCGTCAGCATCATCTGCTAATTCT
>JABSQK010000079.1 GCA_013215875.1 Lentisphaeria bacterium | reverse complement strand
TTTGGGGCGGTTCGCTCTTATGCATTCTTTTCAGCTCCCTTGGAATTGTCCTCTTTGCTCACAGTCTTATCAATCGTCGCGTCCGCGTAACTTTGGATATGCTCAAACAAGTGGAAACAGGAACAATCGGTGCACGTATTGAGGTGGGCGTAGCAGATGAAATAGGCCAACTTCAGGAAGGCATTAATTCAATGGTATCAACTATTGGCAGTTTGCTGACAGGTCACCGGCGCAACGAAGAGGAACTGGCTGCCATATTAAGTGCCATCGAAGACGGCGTTATAGCTGTGAGTGCAGACGGGCAGATTCTCCATTGCAACACCACTGCTGCCACATTCCTCGGAACTCAGTGCAATATAGAGACTGGAACGCTGGCAGATTGTTTACCCGTATTGGCTGAGCGCGATATCCCTCCCTGGCAGGACCCACTGGCAGATGGCAATTCCGTTCACGGCATCATGTTTGATCTGCAAAATGCCGATGGAGAATGGCGCTTAATGGAGCTTGACTGTACACCTATCACAACGAATGATGGACTGGTAGAGGGAGCTGTTGTTGTCCTGCGCGATGTAACTGAAGAACATGCTTTACAGCACAATTACATCATTCCCAGAAGATGGAAGCCATTGGGCAATTGGCAGGAGGTGTGGCGCACGATTTCAATAATACCCTCAGCAGTATCATGGGCTCCGCCGAATTACTGGAACCCTATGTTGCCACGGAAGAAGAAGCAGTGGTTTTTCAACAGATGATTATCGAATCTGCCGAGCACGCCGCCACGCTCACTGGAAGCCTCCTGGCATTCGCACGCAGCACACCACCCTCCAATCTTTCTCTCGACCTTCACAAGATTCTGAATGATACCGTAAAATTACTGGAAACCACTATCGACCGCCGTATCACTCTTAAAACAGATCTGTCTGCAAACTCCACACTGGTCATGGGAGACTACTCGCGACTGCAGAGCGTATTCATGAACATTGGTATAAATGCATCGCATGCCCTGAGCGACGGCGGCACTATCCAAATGAGCACAAAAAATCTTGAAGTCGATGCTGCTGCATGCGAGCGCAGTCTCTTCGACATCAAACCGGGGCCCTATCTCCAGGTCGACATTCGAGACACGGGAACAGGTATGTCGGCCGCTACCAAAGCACGAATTTTTGATCCATTTTTTACGACGAAGAAACACGGGCTGGGCACAGGCCTCGGATTGTCAGTAGTCTACGGCACTATCCAGCAGCATAGCGGTTCGGTCGAGGTTGATAGCGAGTTGGAAAAAGGCACGTGTTTTCGCATTCTGCTGCCACTGACAACCAATCAAACGGATGACAAATTTACAATCGATAACAAACTGATACGGGGAGCCGGGCGCATACTCGTGATTGATGATGAAGAACCTATTCGGAAAATCGTGAAGAAGATCCTAGAAAATTTAGGCTACGAAGTGTGCCTCGCTGAAAATGGCAAGCACGGTTTAGACCTGTTTAAAGACGACCATGAGAACATCGACCTTGTTTTGCTCGACATGGTCATGCCAGTGATGAATGGGCGAGATTGTCTTGTGGAGATGCATAAGGTCTCTGCCGACGTCCGGGCGATCCTTGCTTCAGGGTATTGCGATGACGCAGACATCAAAGCAATGAAAGAACATGGCCTGCGCGCATTCATTAGCAAACCATACCGGCGAGCTGAACTCAGTCGAATCCTGCAAACTGTCTTAAAGAACTAGCAACTTCCTGCCATCAATTGAAAAAAAAAAGCTCCGCCTATTAAAATAGAGGAATAGCAACCTTATTTCTTTTCAACGATTTTGTATCCGGTTGTGCTGACCCATTTTGTTGGTCGTACCCCACCTTCCATTTTCACTCTATAACCTGGAACCTTCGATGATAACCAACTATGATAACTGCTTCTGTTCGTCTCTTTGCCTTTTGTAACCTGCCAGGAACTAATCTTGACCTTAAAGCTGGAAACACTCTTTTTCCCTATTTTTATTTTTTCATCAAGTGCAACAACTTCTCTTTCAGAAAATAAATCCACATTTGATTTCCTTATAATTTGCGCCTTTAAAGCATTCGGTGGTATGCGCACCAGGGCTGATGATTGCCATTGACTCATAGTTCGTTCAAAAAGTTTTACTTTATCTGAAACCCAGAATGTTACCTGTATAGGTGTTTTTCCATCCATCCCTTTAAAGACAATTTTCTTTACTGGATATTTCTTTCCGGCAATTTTAAGAGTCTCTTTTTTTTCTGAATCTTTTGTCAGCTTCATTTTAGCAATGGAATAGCCTATAACAAGGGCACCCTTTAGTCGTTTCCATTTACCATCCTTAAGAATCTGTGTTTCCAATGTCGTACTACCATTACTACGATGTTCCTTGATGAAGGTTTTTTGTTTATTTGTACTGGGTTTCGCATTTTTATTCCAAGCAGATTTTTCTTCAAATTCAATCGATGAACCAACAGGAAATGCCGTCCAGTTATTGGTCAACTTTTCATCTGCCAGATGGCTCGATACTATAACAACAAATGCAATGAGGTATTTCATATCCAATCCTTTATTTTAGATTTATCCAATTAAATCATAATCCAATTTAAACTCATCATAAGATGGACGATAGCGATCAAAAATCAATCCGAAGATGAATAGATGATTTATTAAATCCACATCTTATTTTCACTTCTTTAGCCATCTTAGTTTTATAACTTCGGGATCTTTGCGATAAGAGTCCTTAAGAACTTTAATAGCTCTATTTTTTACTTTTATGCTATGCTCAGATTTAAGTATTTTGAAAAGTTTATTGAAGACCATTTCCCCCTTATTCTTTATTAGCCCATTTTGGGCTGCTTTATACAATTCATATTTTTTATTTTCTAGATTTAAAATAAGAAGGTCTATCGTTTTTTCATTGTTAAAGTCTGCCAAGGCATTTATGGCTTTCACTTTTACAGATACATATTTATGGTCCAAGGATGGTAATAATAATTCAAATGCTTTATCATCTCCAATTTTCCCCAAAGCCTCAATGGGCACTTTGTCCAGGTTTACATTTTGATTATTGATTGATGTACGTAAAACATCAATCGCCTCAATAGTACCAATTCGACTCAAGATTTCAAATACTTCTTCATCAAGAACTATCTCATGTTGTTTTAGAGAATTTTTCAATAATGTATATGCCGTTTCACCACCAATTTCAGCAAGCCCGGAAATCGCTTGTTTCTTCAGCGGACCACCACTCTTAAACGTTGCAACGAGAAACTCTATGGCCTTCTCACCACCAATCACAGAAATTGCTCGAACTATTTCTGCTTTATACCTAGAGCCTTTTTTATCAAATTCCTTTTTCAATATGACAAAAGATTTATCATGCCCCAATAAACCTAAAGTAGTAATTCTCATGTCCTCCACAGGTTTTTTTTCATTGTCAAAATCTTTTGAAACAAGCTGAAATGCTTTGTCCCCACCCATTTCACCAATAAATTGCAATATAAAAATTTTAGATTTATCGTTTTTTACTTCTTTTTGATAAGCATCGAATAGCAGCTGGTGATCTAACTTAGCAAGTGTATGGACAACTTCTTTTCTTACTCCCCATGAATCTTTAAGCATACCCTGTGTAATATCAGTGGAAATGGGTCCGCCTATATTCCCTAATTGAACAAGCACAATTCTTTTTAAATTGTTTGCGTCAGTTCTGGCATGAATACCTTTTGTAGAACTTTGAATTAATTTGATTGCTCGATCATCTCCTCCATAGCGACCTAGATGTCGAACAGCCCACCATCGATAACCAAGCTTATTACTAATTATTCTTCCTGCCGCAAAATCCGCAGCTTTTTTGTCCAAAATTTTATCCTTATCATTAATAAGTTCCTCAAAAAAACTAATCGAATCGTCTAAACTCAAATTCTCTAAGACTTTATTAATACCCTTATAATTCTTTCTTTTGTTTAAAACATTAAAGTGAGCATTTTTTAGTACTTCAAGTGCTTTCTTTCCACCAATCGTTTCTATAGTGACCCGAGATAGACTCGAAATCCTATACTCTTTGTCGAGTAAGTAGGGTTGAAGGCTTTCAATTGCCAAATCGCTGCCATTTTTTATCAATTCCGCGAATAATGATCTCTCATAAAATATTTTATCTTTAAGTGCAATTTCAATGAACTTAAATGCATCTTCACCACCAATCTCTACTAAGCCACGAAAGGATTCAAATTTAACAGAAATATCTTTGTCAGTTACTCCTTTTCCAAGAATCGGAATCGTCTCTTTACCACCAATTTTTCTGAGCGTTTTTGCCGTTGCCCGTCTTATTGCAACTTTTGGGTCACTACTTGTTTTTTTCAGGATATTCAAAGGTTTGTATTTTTTATCAACAACTGCCAAAGTAAGAATTGCATCTGTTTTTGAACCAGAATTATCATCAATATACTTTTTTAATATTGCAAATGCCCTATCACCGCCAATTGTAATCATTTCCTCCATATATTTAACTCGCCAGGGATGTTTTGAATCTTTAATCTTTTTTACTAAATAATCGATCTCTGCCTCTTTGCTTAAATAACTTTTTGCTAGTTCTTTAATCTTTGGATCCTTATCATTTAATGCAATTTCAATTGCCTTCAATGAACTTTTGCTATTTATCGTTTTCAAGGCACGGATTGCCCCAAGGCGTGTATGGGCTCTTTCATGGCTTACATATTTAATTATTATTTTTTCTATCTTTTCACCACCTATCCCGGCAAGTGCCTGAAATGCGTAATCACTCCCGCTGGGATATTTCGAGACCTGATTATCGATTTCTTGAATCAACACATTTATTGCTTTTTCATTGCCAATTTTACCCAGTGCCTTTATTGAACCACTTTTTACACCACTATGATTTTTATATTCTTTTATCCAAATAAGGTGATCTATCGCTTTATCACTACCGATCTCTCCTAACCATTTTATATTTGAGGAATTAAATGTTTCGCGGTTCAAACTATCTAAATAAATATCGGTTGCTTCCTGAGTACCAATATTTTTAATTACCATTGCAGCCCAATATCTGATCTTAAAATCTTTATTGACTACAGCTTTTCTCAACGCATCCAATATTACTGGGCTGCTATTCCTGCCAATCTGATTATGTGCTGCAGATCTTAATTTATTATTATTACTTTCCAAGAATTGAACGGCGGCATCTGGCGATAAATGTTGTATCACTTCAGAAAATAGATAATGGACTGTTGAAATGTCTTTTAAGATAAGAGTGAGTTTTCTTTGGTTAATTTTTGGAATAAGCTTAATCAATTCTTTTTTCTCAATTTTATTTGTCTGATAAATCGCGTTTAAAAAATCATAATGTGGTTTTTTGACAAAATAACCATAGGCCATTGAGTTCTTCATAAGGAGTCTAAAAAGATTTATCTTTTCCAATGCTGTATTTGCCTTTATTTCTTCCAACAATGGGATAATCCGGATATCCCCAGAATTAATCATGTCCTGACAAATATAATACTCCTCTTCCTTTGAAGCTTTGTTTAATTTTTTGGCAAATGTTTTGATAATTTCATCGCTTGTTTTTCTATAAAGAATTATATAGATTTGGCCATATCTATCGATGCGATGAATTGTTAAATTATTGTGTTGGGCAGATGCCTTAATTAATTCCATAGCATCAGTTTTTTTGAATCTGTACTTTTGTGGAATGAGAACAAATTCTTTTTGTTTATTTAAGTGATAGCCGAAATACTCCAGATGGATCCCCAATTCATATAGTTGTTTGGTAGTTTGAAACAAGCTGTAACTCTTGGGCGTAATTTCAGTGGATTTCTTAATTTCTTTATCTTTTGCAATTAAGGGAAATAAAATGAATTGGAATAAAAAGAAAAAGACAATGTGTGAATTTTTCATATACCTATTATGTGATGATATCATAATTTTCTCTCTTTTATGCATACAGACCCCGTTTTATTCGATTGAGAATATCATTTTCTTAATCACCAATCAACTATGGTAACGTATCGCGCTCAGAAATCAATGCGAATAGATTTTTCAGATAGATGTCCTATATTGTATTTTAATGAATATAATCAAGGTGTGAATAATGAATGCCGATAAATGGTTAGAGCATCGGGCAACAAAGGAACAGTTGGACTTCTTCGAAGAACAGGGCTACCTCATCATCGAGAATGCCATTGATGCGGATTTGCTTGGGCGGGTAAATGAAGCTGCTGACCGTGTCTGGGCCCGGGAACGCGAAAAATTCGGTGCCTCAAAAGACGTTCTGTTAAACAAATTTCGCACAATTATTG
>JABSQK010000789.1 GCA_013215875.1 Lentisphaeria bacterium | reverse complement strand
TCTACGTTTCCCATTCTGTCAAACATTCCATGAAATTTAGGGATGTCAAAACCATGGCCTCCAGTGAGGATAACAACCTTGATTTTTTGAGAAAATCCCAACCCACAAATAAACTGGTTTACCCAAGATTTTTGCTTTCTCTTCTTTTTTCTCTTCATTCATGATTTATAGTTAACTTCAGAAATGAATGCAGATCGGTTTCCATGTTATGTGCTTCTAAGAACATTCACCTAGCCACCGATTTGGGACATTTCGATTTTTTGTTCTTTATGTTCTTTTTGAACCAGGCGGTCTTCAGAATATTTATCGCTGCGCTTTGTCCAAATATCCAAGAGGCTATTGTAGATTTCATCATCTGTTTTACCGGATCGCAACTGGGCTTTCAAATCATGGCCCTTGTGGGCAAAGAGGCAAGTGAAAAATTTTCCATCGGATGCGATGCGACCCCGATTGCAGGAATGGCAAAATGGTTGACTGATTGAAGTGATGATACCTACTTCGCCTTGTCCATCGTCAAACACATAGCGTTTGGCGACTTCGCCATAGGCATTCTGATCTGCAGCATGCATGGGAAATTTTTGGTGAATCATTTGGCGAATTTCAGTTCCGGTAAGCACTGTGCTTTTTTCCCAGTCATTGGTATTACCGACATCCATGAATTCGATAAAACGCATGATATGTCCGGAACCGCGAAAGTGTTCAACGAGCTCAAGTATGTTATCTTCATTAACATCTTTTTGAACAACGCAATTTACTTTTATGTTTTTGAAACCAGCGGCTTCTGCTGCGGCAATTCCATCGAGGGCATGTTTTACAGTAAAGTCTTTGTTGGTGATCTCTTTAGCGGCAGTTTCGTTGAGGTGGTCGAGGCTAACAGTGATGCGGTTAAGTCCAGCTTTATAAAGCGCTTCTGCGTGTTCCGCCAGGAAGTAGCCATTGGTGGTGATGGCAATGTCTTTAATACTATCCACACCGCGAATTTCGTTTACGAGTTCTGCGAGTGGTTTCCAAAGTAATGGTTCGCCGCCTGTGAGGCGAATCTTACGCACACCCAGGGTGGAAAAGATGCGAATGAGGCGCATAAATTCATCTACGGCCAGGCGTTCTTTTTTGGGCAAAAATTTATAATCCCCGTTCTTTTTTGGTGGCATGCAGTATTTGCAGCGAAAGTTACAGACATCTATCACTGAAACACGCAGGTCATGTAATGGGCGATTTAATTGATCTTTTATCATATTTTCATACTAGTCTTGGTTATGCTTGAATCTTAGCCTTAATTATTCAGAAAACAATCTACTGCAAATTGCTATAAATGTAGCTAGAATTTCTAATATTTATCGTATTTCGAGATTTGTGCTTAACCGTTGCGTTGAATGCGCTTTGTGTTACAGTTAGCATAGAAGGCACTGGATAAAGCCATAGCGGGCAAAAAAGTATTCTCGAAGCGCCGGCCGGCAGTCTTGTACTGGCGGATGGTGCCTGGCATCATACATCGCGTAAAAATAAAAATGTCAGCAATCAATCACGATCATGGTTACTGAGAATCTATCTGAAGAATATTCTTGAACCACAGGAAAACATGGTCGAGCAATTGAGCCAGATCGAGAACCCGTCTGAGACTGTTCAATGAGTGATGGGAAGCAAGCGCCGTAGAGCTAATACCCATCGTCTAAAAATTCAACTAAAGGGACTCGTATGATTACAATTGAAGAACGCAAACTGGCAGGCGTTCCCTGTCTTTTAATTGGCGATGACCAGCCCGGTGATCGACCGTTGATCATTCATCTGCATGGTTGGAGTGGTGCCAAACCAAACCCCGACGCCTTGCCGGATTTCCTTATGCAGTGGCAGTCAAACGGTTTTACAATTCTTTGTCTGGATGCATACGAACATGGTGAGCGACGAACTGAAAATGCCTTTCGTGCAATATTTAATGGCTGGGCTTTCATTTGCGATGCCATGGATAAAACTGCCAAAGAGATTCCGGCTCTGCTTGATGCCGCCTTGGCAGTGCCCGGCATTTCACAAGTCAATCCACAGCTGATGGGTATTTCCATGGGTGGAGTGATTGCGCAACAGGCAATGGCTCATGAAAAACGATTCACATCCATGGTATCAGTGATTGGTCGTAGTAGTTTTTATCAGGCCGATGACTGGTGTCGCGAAGCACAAAAAGGGACCTGGTGTGATGACTGGTGCGAAGCCAATGCCCCGCTTTTGCATCCGGAGCGTTATAGCGATCGGCCGTTGCTCTTTCTCGATGGTGGACAGGACACGGATTGTCCAGCAGCAATAAATAAAGAAACTGTTGATAAGATTAATGCACTCGGTGGCCAGGCAAGCCAGTTTGTTGATGATGCTGTCGGCCATGCATTCTCAGAATCCATGAAAGCCGAGTGTTTACAGTGGTTGAAAAAGCATAGTTGACGACTGGCCCACAGGCACTTGCAACTGAGTCGTAGGATGTTCTTTTCCTCCGGAGGCTCAAGAACCACGTTATTTATTTACGCTTTTGAACACTGAACACTGAAAAAGTCTAATTAATCGGCTGCGCCTCGGCACTTTATGCTGTCTTTGTTCGCATGCACCTACTTGAGCATATGCATTGCCTCAACTTCCACGGTTTTAATTGGAATTCCTTGAAAGCTACGTATTTTTGGATTTGTGCTTAACCGTTGCGTTGAATGCGCTTTGTGTTATAGTTATGACTTTTCGAAATTTGCTCTACATGGATATATTAATTTAAGGAATATGACGATGAATTTATCAGGCTGCTATACAGCAATAGTCACGCCATTTGAAAATGGCGAAATCCACTGGGATACACTACGCCGATTGGTGAACTTGCAGATCGACGGTGGCGTGAGCGGGGTATTGCCCGTAGGAACAACTGGCGAATCCCCTACCCTGACGATGTCTGAACATAAAAAAGTGATTGAAACGGTGATCGAAGAAGTGAATGGTCGTTGTCATGTAATGGCAGGTAGTGGTGGTAACTCGACCAATGAAGCAATCGAGCTTACTAAGTTTGCCAAAGATGCCGGAGCGGATAGTTCGTTGCAAGTAACGCCATACTATAACAAGCCGACTCAAGAAGGTTTGTATCGCCATTTTTCTACAACTGCAGATATTGGCCTGCCAATCATTCTTTATAATATTCCAGGTCGGTGTGTCGTGCCGATAGATATCGATACGGTCGTAAGGCTTGCTGAACATCCGAATGTAATCGTTGTAAAAGAAGCGGGTGGCAGTGTGGACCGTGTAAGCCAAATACTCAATGCGTGTGACATTACAGTGATGAGTGGTGATGATGCATTGA
>JABSQK010000788.1 GCA_013215875.1 Lentisphaeria bacterium | reverse complement strand
TTTGGCCATTGCGGCGAAGATGAATTAAACGAGCTGCTCAAAGAACACGGGGGTTTCGATCATAATAAACAGGCCTTAAAAACCGTCGACGAGCTCGAAGATAAATATACGGCATTCAAGGGTCTGAATTTAAGTTGGGAACTGCGGGCAAGCCTCTGCAAACACCGCGACAGACAGGCAGAACTTGATGGCATAAAATTGCCAAAACAAAATTACCTGGAAGCACAAGTGAGCAACCTGGCCGATTCCATTACCTACTATTCACACGATATGGATGATGGCCTGCTCGCTGGATTGATTACAGTGGATCAACTCAAAAAATTAAAGTTCTGGCAGATGGCCGCTGAGCATGCCGACCTTCCATCGTCTACGGATTATAAAGAGATCGTTCCCTATATGATTCGTGCCTCCATCGATATGCAGGTCGCCGATGCCGTGCAGAACAGTCATAAACGATTAATTGATTCTGGAATAAAAAGCGCCGATGCCGCTCTGGATTTAGATGAACCGCTCATTCAACTCAGCCAGGAAATGTACGAATCCACCCAGGAATTACGCACCTTCCTCTACGAAAAAATGTACTGGCATGAACGCGTACTTTCAGCCAACAAAGAAGCCGTACGTATGATGCGTGAACTCTTCCAGTACTTCATCAAACACCCCGATGATGTTGGCAGCCGCAGCAGAAAACGCATCGAAGAAGTCGGACTGTATCCAGCCGTTGGGGATTACATCGCCATGATGACCGACCGCTACGCCATTGAACAGTACAACGAGTTTGTTTAGACGTCCTAAAAAGCCAAATAGCTATGTTGATTTTTGAAAATTTAGTTATGTTAGGCTATGCTTATAGAAAAGATCGATCCACTACTTAAATGGTTCAAAACAGATGCTGCTAAAAAATGCGTCCCACTAATTGCCTTCATCTTAGGAGTCAGTGGAATTATTACAGGCGTCATATATTTAGGGCGTAACTTAAATTATAGGTATGGCACGTCTGATGCGGAAATCATTGGACTAAATATGATAATTTCTGGGATTTTAGGTCCATTGGCCGTTTTATGCTGCTATTATCCAAAACGGCTCGATACCTTTTTACGGAATTTACACAATCTCTTTTTTAATTCTCAATTACCAAACAAATTCACTGCGTATACATTTAGGGCTTATGTCCTATCGTGCCTTGTTTACTTGCTCTATTGCTTATTTTCAAATTGGGTTTTTAAATTTGTATCGATCATTTATCTGCCTTTTTTTTCAATATTTATGATACTTCATTTTATTAATGGCTTTATTCTGGTCCCTCGATTAATTCAATCCAAGAAACAGTTTAATATCGCATTGCTTGTTTCTATTCTTCTTCTTATTGGTGAAAATTATTTCTTTTACCAACGTCATACGCTGCCGGCCCTTGGTATTTACACTCCAGAATTACTGACCTTTAGGGAATTACTTTTTTTGCCGCTAATAACCATTAATACACTGCTTTTAATAATTTACAGGCAGCGATTTAGAATGACAAATAACGTGAATTCTGAGAGTCGAAAAAGTGCTATAGTGATATTTGAAAGAATAACGTTTTCTATTTTTATCAGTATTATTTGTGTAAGCCAACTGATTATAATAAAATTATTCGGCGATTCAACAATACACATGAATAGATATTTGAGCGATACTAAGAATTCGTCAGAAATGAAATTTCATTGGCATTGGAATCAGCATCAATTATTTAATTCATATATTGGCTTTGGTTGTTTTAGTTCACCAGCAATTGTAAACCCTATGATTCAACATGCCAACGATGGCAACCTGGATGGGGTTAAACGATATTTAGCAATCTATCAAAAATTGTATCAAGAAAGTCATCAGTCAATCATTTTCCGAAAGCGGTATAAAGAACGGGCTTCCATAAAGACCCAACAAGCCTTGAGAGAGGCAATCCGGAATGATCAAACTCATGTAGCCATGTATTTAATTTCCAAAGATATTGATACCTTTGAAGGTCGTAGATTTTTCAGAGTTGGAAATAGTCAATTTCTATACCTGGCAGCTCAGAAAGGCAATCATACTGTTTTTGATCGTCTAATTGAAAAAGGGCACGATCCAAAAAATGAAATTAATAAAAATAGCTACAGTTTAATTCATGCCGCAGCGAGATCTGGTGATGTGTCGATGATGAAAAAGGTTGAAAGTTTTGGCCTGAACATACATGCGAAAGATCGCAGTGATTCGAATGCGCTAAATTGGGCACACAGGGGTGAACGCCTGGAAATGCTAAAGTATCTCATAAATGAAAAAGGATTCGATGCCAATAATACCAGATTACAAAAAATGCTGCTTAGCTATGTTCTTTATGCTGATCCCATAAAAACTAGAACAGCTATGAAGCCCTTACTAGGCACTTGTGGTTGGAAACATTCATTTACGTTTCTTAGAGACGATCTTGAAATAATTCGAATTCTTGTTAATGCGGGAGTGGATATCAACTCGGAAGATGAAAATGGTAAAACAATTCTGGATTTGTCTTTAGAGAATGAAGAACACGCAGCTGCAGTTTGCAACTTTATACCTCGATATGTCTTGCTGGCATCCCTTGGTGCTAAGAAAGGTTCCGGTATAAAAAAGAAGAAATGATTTTCGAGAAGATGCATAAACTCAAACTGTGGTTTAATAAACCGACTGTTAAGAAAGTTATTTCAGTCATCGCGATCCTTATTGGTATTGTTTCAGTTTCCTCAGGTCTATATATTTTAGAATATGGACGGTATTATTGGGGCAAGTTAGATAAAATTTCTCTCTGTTTACCACTTATTGCTAGTGGTCTGGCTAGCCCCTTTGCTATTTTATATTACTATTGGCCTGGATTTAGGCGAAGCTTGGTAAAACCCATAGATGTTCTGTGCCAACCTATTTATAACCTCTATTTTAAGTCGAGTTTGCCAAACAAACTTATTTTGAATACTTTTCGAGCATATATACTTTTTACTTTTATATTTTTCATTCATTGTATCAGTCGGGATTGGGTATTTTATGGTGAATACCTATATGTTGTAATTCCTCTTTACTCATGTTTTATTTTTCTTCATTTTATCAATGCATTTATTCTAATACCACGTTTAGGAAAAGGTGTGAAGATTTACTGGATATCCCTATTGGTTAATTCATTATTGTTGTTCTTCGAGATTTACTGCAGCTACCAGCGTCATACGATCGAGCCGTTGGGAGATTACAGTCCTGTATTTATGACATTTCGTGAAATACTTTTTGTACCATTAACCTTAATAAATACAGTACTAATTGTGAAATTGAAAAAAGAATTAATTTCTAAACAACCCAGTATAGAGGATGGAACTTTTGCAAAAGCAGGAATATGTCGAGCACTATTCGCAGTAATATTTAGTACTATTATGATAACTCAATTACTTGGCCAAAAATATTTAACTGACCATTCGACTATATGGTGGAGGAAATTAGAAAAGAAAAGTATGTTCGAATTAAAGATTCGGTGGCACTGGAATAGCAGACAGTTATTTGCATCATATATGGGTTGGTTTATGATGTCGGCAGAGACAATTAACCCTATTGGAATTCATGCACAAAATGGAAATATCGATGGTGTCAAAAAGTTTCTTCCAGTTTTTCAAAAAATGTATCAAAGAAGGTATAAATATTTCAGTCACCGGGGTAGTAGTGAAACGTTATTTCTCAGAGGACCACTATTAGCCTTGTCTGAAGCAATTAAACATAATCGCTTGGATATTGCAATATATTTAGT
>JABSQK010000787.1 GCA_013215875.1 Lentisphaeria bacterium | reverse complement strand
GGAAAAGATAATTTTTAAGCTATTGACGAGAATCAAAAAAGAATTTAAGTAATGAAACACTTTTTCTGAGATTAAAAAATCCAGAACTAAAGAGAAGATACCTTTGTCTCTTAGGCTATATCGCTAAGATAGCTGGCACCAAAAGCCTGGCACCAAAACTATTGCCTGGTACCATTCTTTCAGGCAGATTAATGCTTAATTTATTATCGTGAAGGAATTGAGCAGGATATACCTATCGTGGGAATGAATTAAAATGGGGCCAGTTGTCGAGATAAACAACAAGGCCCCCCACATTTGGATCCTGATTAGGAATCCTACTAGGCGTTGCCAGTATGACGCAAGATCCATGCCACATTTGGGAGAGCAACCTACGTAGCAGACCGACCATCGCAAAGTTTCACTATGATGATTCTTTTGTTCGTGGAATCATGGAATCGCAAGGTGCCAGATTATCGCAAGGTCTGAAAATGATAATGACTGATGAGGGTTTATTGAATACATACATTACGTCGCTGATCTCTATAGTGTAGGGCAACTGATTGATTGAACCTCGAATATATTTTTAATTTTATTTAATATAAGACATAAAGGGTATAATTATGTGAAATAATGCTTAAAATAACTATATATAATGGAGAAGTAAGTTGAAATATGTATAAATCTATATATTATACCTTATAACGGATAATAAATGGAGAAGTAATACTATTAATATGCACTATAAGGTATATATTCAAATCTCCATTGATGGAATATGGCACGATGCTGCTTGGCTCGAGTTTACTGGGAATCTAGAGCAGGGTATGTGCGGGGCTACTATTTTTTCATATTTAGATGACTATGTTTTTGCACACTTGGAGAATAGCTCAACAGCCTTGTCCCTTTCTTATCAAGTGAACTTTGAGGTGCATAGTCAGAATCATTGGCCGGCATTTCTATTAGATCTCATGCCTTCAGGGGCACATCGGCGATTTTGGGCATCTGAGTTGGGTATTCCGCAAGGCGCAGTAAGTGACTGGCAATTCCTTAGTAGCTGTGCTATGAATCCACCTGGTAATCTGCGCATAAAAGAAGCTGCATCTGAGATGGAATTACTTGACGATCATCTAGGATTCTCAAGGGAGGATGTAATTCGTCGAAAGGAAGATTTGCTTGAATTTATGCGGCACAATGGTGCTCCGGTTGGCGGCTCAAGTGGGGCTCAAGGTGATGCACCCAAATTTCTGATGACTGAGGGGTTAAACGAGCGATGGTATCCGTCTGCGATAATTCCTGAGAAAAAAATAAAGACTGAATGGCTAGTGAAATTTGCCAGGGGTAGAAAAGACATAGATCGACATATTCTCTATGCAGAAAAGGTCTATTTGGATATCGCAAAACAAATGGGATGCGACATCTTTCAGGAGCTGATATATGAAGATGCTTGTTTATTTATACCGCGTTTTGATGTGCACGTTAGGGATGAGCGCTTGATACGCTGTGGTGTAGAAACCATTGCATCTACACTTGGTCATTTTGAATTTGCCATGCAGGCATCTCAGGAGGAGGTGTTGCAAGTCATCAGGCGCTTTTCAACAAATGCAAAAGATGATATAAAAGAATGGCTCCGTCGAGATATACTAAATGTATGCTTGGGTAATACAGACAATCATTTAAGGAATTCAGCATTCATTAAATCTCCAAATGCGGACGTTCGCTTAAGTCCCTTATATGATTTTGCACCCATGGCTCTTGACCCAGAAGGCATTGTACGGGTGACTCGATGGAAAAAATACGAAAATGCGAGTATTCCAAACTGGCATTTAATCGTTGAAAATTATTGTGAAAATGAACCAGAACTTCATCGCATGATACATGATATATTAGAGAAAATGGGGGAGGTTTCTGGGCTTCTGGAAGAAAAAAATGTTCATCCTGAAATTACAAACTATGTGACTGAAAAGGTAAAAATAGTGAGGTCGTATAATGAAAATTACGCGTGAAGAGCTGTTTGAAAAACTGAATGAAGAGAATGTGGAATTTTCTGAAGCATTGAAACTTATGAGAAAAAGTATAGGCATGAATCAAATAGACTATGCTAAATTAACAGGTGTTTCGCTAAGGGCACTACGTACAGTTGAGCAAAAAAAGGGTAATCCAACCCTGGAAACAATCTCGAAGCTAATGAAGCCTTTTGGTACAGGACTGGTCGTGAAATCCATAGCTAAAAAATAAAAACGATTTTAAGAAAGTGGAAGAGACATTTGGAATTAAAGTAGTTGATGCAAGAGAATTCTTAAAAATGATAGGAGAATTAAAATGAGTACAATTAGCGTAAGATTACCAGATTCACTTCATAAAAGAATAAAGATATTGTCCGAGAAAGAACATGTTTCGATGAATCAGTTAATTGCTTTAGCTGTAGCTGAAAAGATATCTGTTCTCGAAACAGAAGATTATTTATCCGAAAGAGCTCAGCGAGGAAATAAAAAGAAGTTCAATAATGTTTTATCAAAAGTACCTCATGATATAGCTTCAGATATTGATAAACTTTAAGAAGATCGCAAGGTCCGTCGATGGAATTGCAAATCGCAAACTCCGCCGATACTGTCGAAGAACAGTATTATAAGAATATGTAAACCTACATGTTCTATTGAACTACATGATAAAAAATAATAAGCACTAATATGTTGCGGCATCGCACTTAGAAGCTAGTGTAAAGAGTTCATCAATTAAGGAAATGAAATGCCTGAAATAGATCTATTTGAAAGTGTCTTTCGCTCAGCAGCAAAAACACAATTTGTCTATGAAAAAAAATCGTATAAAACGATATGCATTGTCAGCGATTTGCCAAAAGACAAAGCAGATACATTTGAAAAAAAGACTAAACAGTTTTTATCCAATATAATTGGCGATGATGTTAGCTGGTCCCATTTGGCTGAAGGTGACTGTAAAAGTACGGAAGATCTAATAGAGAAAGTCGAATCCCTAAAACCAGATCTTATTTGCAGCTATCGGAATCTCTATAGCGATGGCTGGAAATATCCGCACAGCTTGGGTGAACATCTCGATGTATTAATCCAAATGAGCTCTGCGCCAGTACTTATTCTACCTCATCCCGAATTAAATATTAAAGCTGAGAATACGGACTCAGTGATAGGGCTTACGGATCATATGGAAGCGGATGATACATTGATAAATTATGCGATTAGTTTTTGCCAGGAAAATGCAACATTGTACCTCGCACATGTGGAAGATGATATGGTTTTTGAACGCTATATAAATGTGATATCCAAAATACCTGTAATCGATACAGATCTTGCCCGCGAAAAGATTTCGGAAAAACTGTTAAAAGAAGCGACAGATCATATGGAAAATTGTGACAAATTAATCCAATCCGAAGGTTTAAAAATTACTGTCGAAAAAATTGCCGAATTTGGCCATCGATTAAAAATATTCAACGATTTAATCCGGGAAAAGAATGCCGATATGTTGGTGATGCACAGTAATGATGTAGACCAACAGGCAATGCATGGTATGGCGTATCCTCTGGCAATTGAATTTATAAGAACCCCATTGTTGATGATCTGATGACTGATACACCACTTGCACATAATATTGCTGAAAAAGCTGCACAGCATGGGCCTGAAGTTACACAAAATGTAAGCATTCTTTTTGCAGTTCTACTTGTGGCGATGATTGTTACTCTGGCACTGGAAGAAAAACTACACGCCAAGAAATCGTTGATTGTCGGTGTATATGCCGTCGTAGCATTGCTTATGGGAGCAGCATTTGGTATACTGCCATTTGGTGCAGTAACAATGCCAAATGGCCATCATATTGAAATGCCGGTTTTTATACCATCAATCGACTGGGGGGTCATATGCATCATCGTTGGCTCTAGCATCTTTGTCGATGTAACATCGCGCTCGGGCTTATTTACCTGGATTGCGATTAAACTGACAAAACTATCGAAAGGGGATCCATTAAAACTTCTGTGGTATTATGGTTTGATGACAGTGGTCTTCTCCGCTGTATTGAACAATGTGACCGCAATGATTATTGTCGGTTCACTCACGGGTGTATCGCTCGGTAAATTGGGTAAAAAAGACTTACTCCTGGGCTTTCTTCTTATTGAAGGTTTATTAACCAATATTGGCGGTCTCTTAACACTCATTAGTTCTGTACCAAACATTATTGTCGGTAATGCAGCGGGCATTTCATTCATGACTTTCTTCATAAAAGCCAGTCCATATGTTGTGGTCGCTACGATCATCACACTGATTATGGGTGCAAAACTTTTCAAAATTAAAAAGTTGGCCACGGAGGAGGAGAAAGCGGAAGCAGAAAAGCTTGTTTCCGGTTTTGATGAAAATGATGGAATCGAATCAAAGGGATTTTTCAATTTTGCGACTGTGATGTTGCTCTTGTTTATTATTTTTATTGCCTCCACTTCACAGCTGCCATGGATTAAGGAGCTGGGTATGGGCTTTGTCGCACTGATGTTTGCGGTAATCATGATGATTCGCTATAAATCTGAAGTGGACCAATTTTATAAATCGATAGACTGGGATCTTATCATATTTTTTATGGCGTTATTTGCGGTGATCAATGTAATGGAACATGCCTTGGTTTTGGATCTGATAGGGCAGGGCATAGATGTAATTAAAGGTGATAAGGAAAACATGTTTGGCACAGGCGCATTGTTGCTTTCGGCATCTGTATTCAGCTCGGTGACGGATAACATTCCATTGGCAGCGATGCTGGCTAAGATACTCGTAGCCGGTGGAACACCTTCTGATTCACCTTTGTGGTGGGCAGTGATATTTGGCGCCAACCTGGGCGGTAACCTGACGCCAATTGGCAGTGCGTCGACACTTGTTGCAGTGACTATTATCCATAAAAATAAATTAAACATGTCGTTTGCAAGTTTTGTGAAAATGGCCGCTCCATTTGCAGTTATCCAAATTGCTCTGGCGATCATTTATGTCCTAGTATTTTTGAGGTGAGATTCCTTCTGAAATTTAAGAAAATAAATTTCATGATATAGCAGTTCTGATATTTCAATTTCCCATAAAATACCTAAACTATTAGTATGAAGAGCATCTTATATTTCATTGCCTTTATTTCTGTTGTTTCTTTGTATGCAAAAGATTGTGATGCGTGTGACCGAACGATCAAGGGGCGATATGTTACAGCGGGTAATAAAACCTACTGCAATAGAACCTGCTTTAATAAAACCCTGCCAAAATGTAAATATTGCAAAAAAACACTCACATGTAAATTTTACAGAGAAAATGATGGGTCAGCTTTATGCCAACGTTGCCATAAGAAAAAAATGCCAACGTGTATGCACTGCAGTAAAAAAGTCACTGCCTGGGTTACCACAGCTGGTAATATTCTTTGTAAACCGTGCTCCAAGAAGACGCGCTGCGATGAGTGCCATCTACCCTCTAAAAAAATGAGAACATTGAGAGATGGCCGGCATGTCTGTGGCACATGCGAGAAAGTTGCCATTTATGATCTTCAACGCGCTATCATTGTATACAAGCGTGCTCGCAAGGAGCTGAAAGCAATGACAGGCTATCAAACAGCAAAAAGCCCGCGTCTGGTTATGTGCTATCGAGATGAGCTAATGAAAAAGCTTAATTCTACCAGAAAGCTCGATACGACTCATGGAATGGTCAGAGGCTATTATCACTATGCTGAACGAATCGAGCAAACCTCAATTGCCGGAAAAGTCATTAAAGAAAAAAAAGAGATAAAGAAATCAATTTATGTTTTACGGGGAATGACCAAACAACATTTAATCTTAACATGTATTCACGAACACATGCATGATGTAATACGGATGAAATTTACCCGATTGGAAGATGTACCTCTTTGGGTAAATGAAGGAATTTGCCAATATATTTCAGCCATACTAGCCCGTGATTACTCAATGAAAAAAGAGCTTGTCGAAATTGAAACTCAAGCAGATCCTGTATATGGCGATGGGTATCGATACTTTAGAAAAAGGCTCGGCGCCAATAACTGGAAAGGTTTAGTAAAGTGGATGAAAACGATAAAGCTTTCAGCCATTCCAAAATCAGCACCAAAGGTCTCCCTGAAGAAAAAAAAGTAAGGGGTCGCGAGTACGTGATGGATCAAGCACTATAACGTAGACTTAATTGGAGCACAGCGAGCCAAGTGACTCTTCCAATACATTTTGTGATTCTGCAATGCTTTCCATTTCATCACAAATTTGTTCAATGAAGATTTGTGCAGAAAATCTTTCTTCGGCTCGTTTATATAAGTCATCCGCTGCTTCTTGCCGTTTTACCGGGTCTGTGGCCCATTCGACTGCTTTCTCAATGTAGGCTTGTGGATTTCGCTCCATAATGGAATGTTTCTCGCCAATAATATCGGAACCAACACTGTCATGGTGTTCTTCGCTATAGCGCATGGATGTTGCAGGAATTCCACAACAGATACATTCGCGGATAGATTGCGATCCGCCAATTGGAAATTCGTTGAAATAAAAGTCGAGTAATTTTAATGAAGCAAATGCCTGGCGCTGCTGACCGAGCCAGCGGCAGCGATCATGAAGACCCAGATTTTTCATATAGGCAATTTTTTCTGTCATATCGCCTGCTCCCATACAAATAAAAATAGTCTTGGGACATCGATTGAGAACTTCTGCTACACAATCCATATATTCAGGCGTTATGCGCACATCCAAAAAGTTTGAAAGCGTTCCAAAGGTTATTGCATCCTCTGGAATATTATAAATTGCCCTGTCTTTTGGTGGCGTATTTTTAGCATCATGTATATCTGCCCCCCCGCCAATATAAACTTGTTTTCCCCAGTCCGGGTTCCACCATTCCATTTCCCTTTCCAGGTTTGTATTATTCATATAGACTGTGGCATCCATACCTTCCTGATACATGTTGAGTCCAAGGCATAGGGACATACGTACGGGCACATGGGTAAGTTTGGCAGCGCACCACATGAGCGGTGCATTTACACCCGCTTGAAATATCACCGCATCGATTTCATCTTTTTCCATTTGCTCTGCCAGCCAGGAACAAGATTCAGTCATTTTCAGGGGCGGGCAGAACTGTACCGTAGTATCGCCTTGATCGAGCTCTTTTATAAAATCCGGCGCACGTACTTTGCTATGTGCGGTTTGGAATTGCACACAGAAATCCTGCGGCCGTTCGCCCAGAGTTGTTTCCATAAAATAGAGATAACAGTCGTATTTATCACGCGGCACATAGCGTGCAAATTGCATCGCAGTTTTGGCATATGCTGTTACATGGTCGACAAGATTTACCGTAACCATAGCCACACGTGGTTTTTGTTTCGTGCTGTTTTGCGGAAATTGAGGACTGTGTTTGGGTAATTGGGCTGAGATATTTTCAAGCAGATTCGAAATCCGTTGCACCTGATAACACATCTTCATTTCGTGATCACCACAAAATGTGTAAATCTGTTTTATGCATTGCAGGGCTCTATCATAGCGGCCTTCGCGACAGGCGTTTTCTGCAAACTGCAAAAAAGTCCAGGATAGCTTATGAACCTGATTTGTTTTTTGGGCCGCCTCGCATAAGAGACTGAGATAATTCATCGGTAATACAGCATGGTGTTTATATACTTCGAGGCCCAGACTGAAGCAAAGTGTCCATTTACCTGCCTGACATGAGTTTAGGGACAGCATGGCCAGAGCAGAAGGTATACACTGAGGGTCATTCAAGGGCATTTTTTCAAGGGGAATTTGGCCCTTGTTTTCTATCCAGATTTCTTTGACGAGCTTGAATCTTTCTTCGGTCAGAGGCCCTTTAAATCGGCGATCGATTATTGTTGTTTCCATTATTCATCCAGTTTTAATGGATAAATACGCATAAATCGTGCCGAAGGGGCCTTATTTTCGGGGGAAGCATTTGGAGCAAAAATTGGCTTATTCTTCTAGCCTGGCATAGAGCTGAGAAAATACATCTTGAACTTGATCTTCGGATGCGGGTTTAAACAAATCGTTTGGCTTTTTGAGGTCGATTAGCTCGTCCGGAATATCGAGCACGAATTGTGATACCTGGCTGGCCAGGCGTTCGTTGAATTTGATTCGAAGCTTGGCACGGGGCATGACTAAATAATCTTTTGCACGGGTCAATGCCACATAAAAGAGGCGGCGCTCTTCGTCAATATCCTGATTCATCAAAGAGCGTTCATGAGGAAATATTTTCTCTTCCACAGCGATGAGGATGACCAATGGAAACTCCAATCCTTTGGCGGCATGCACGGTCATAAGGGTCACATGGCCGGCTGTATTT
>JABSQK010000786.1 GCA_013215875.1 Lentisphaeria bacterium | reverse complement strand
TTAAATTCTAATTTTAATTCACTTAACTCCAACTGAGCCCCTGTTGAAACACTGATTAGTTCAATGACTTTAATCTGCATAATAGCTTGTTTAACAATCGTTTTGCTCAAGCAAGATACAGCAGATTGACCACCATTTTGGACAATGAAATTTACGCTATGCGTTCTAGAAGTTGATTCCCTGAGTGGACCACAAGGTAAAATTAGTTGATTGCCGAATTCTCTAGTTGAATCAACAACCATTAATTCGAACTGTCGGTCCATTTTATAATGTTGTAGTCCATCATCACTGATGACAAGATCAAGATCAAAGTTTTCAAGTAAATACTCTACCGCCGCACTTCTGTTGGCACCTATCACTAGCGGAACCTTTAACATTGAATATTGCATGAAGGCTTCATCACCGACATCTTCAACGCTATCACTTTCTTTCACTAAATGTGGATAACTCAATAGGTTTGACCGATAACCTCTACTAACAATTCCAACCCTTATATTCTCTTGCCTTAAGTGAATAACCAACCAAGCAATTAAGGGTGTTTTTCCGGTGCCACCAACATTAATATTCCCAACCACTAATACCGGTTTATCAAAACAATTAATTTTGACAATTCTCTTTTTATACAACCAGTATTTTAAATACGTTAAAAATAAAAAAGGTAGGCTGAGCGGATAAAAGAGCCACTTAAAATAAGAATTAGAATACCAAAATTTTTCGATCATCGAATTATAACGTTATCAATTTATTATCAGTTAATGTATTGAAAATAATGCTTCAAGATTTCTCTTCGGAAAAATGTAATGCATGTAATTTGAAATAACTGCCCTGTTGTTTCAACAAACTACGATGACTACCCTCTTCAACGATTCTACCCTTATCCATAACAATGATTTTATCGGCATTTTCAATAGTTGAAAGTCGATGTGCTATGACTATCGTCGTGCGATTTTCTGATAGAGCATCTAATGCATTTTGAATATGACGTTCAGACTCAGTATCTAATGCTGACGTTGCTTCATCAAGAATAATAATTGATGCGTTTTTATAAATAGCACGCGCTATAGCTAATCGCTGCCTTTGTCCACCCGACAACTTGGAACCGTTCTCTCCAATCACCGTATCAAAACCATACTCCAATTCATTAATAAATTCTAAAGCGTAAGCTTTAGATGCAGCATCTAGTAATTTTTTTTGATCAATATTTTCTTCTGCATACGCTATGTTTGATGCAACACTATCATTGAATAAAGTAACATTTTGCGACACATAGGCAATATTTTTTCTTAGCGAAGCAATTGTAAAATCATTAATATTGATCTTATCAAAATGAATGTAACCTTGTTCTAGATCATAGAACCGCAATAAGAGGTTAGTAATCGTTGATTTACCACTACCTTAACGGCCAACTAAGGCAACAGTGGTATTTTTCTTCACGCTAAAACTAATCTTATCTAAAATTTTCACAGAACTTTTAGGGTAGTAAAAATCGATATCTTTGAAGACTATTTCTTGAGGTGTACGGTTGAGTTTGTTGGTACCGCTATCATTTTCTTTATCTGCATCAATAACTTCAAACACACTCTCAGCAGCAACAATTCCCTGCTGTATAATTTGATTTAAATTAGAAATGACTTTTATCGGCTTAAGCACCGCCATCATTAAACCTAGCATGGTAATAAATTGGCCTGGCGTGAGTGTTTTATCAGCGATTAAACCAGCGGCAAAAAATACAACCGCCGCTATTGCCAACGAAGCAATAAACTGAATAATAGGGGTACTAATACCTTTGGTTAAATTTAATTTCATGGTTTGCTGGCGATTATTATTGGCTTCTTGGGAAAACCTCAGTACTTCATAGGCTTCACCATTAAACGTTTTAATCACTTTATAACCATCAACAATTTCTTGAG
>JABSQK010000785.1 GCA_013215875.1 Lentisphaeria bacterium | reverse complement strand
CACCCAAAAGCACTATCGAAGTATTTGCCCAAACGAGTAGTGGCCGCAAGAAAGCGGGAAAAGGTGAGGAAGAGGTTAAAGGGGGCTCTGTTATTCCTGGATTGGATATAAAGGGACCGACATCTGCCGGTAATGATGATGAAAAAGATAAGAAACCTGCAGGTCCTCCTAAAGAGACTTATGATGTGAACATTCCAGGTACAATCAAACTTAAATTAACACCGTCACTCAGTGCGGGCATGCGAGCACCAGAGGGATTTAAAGGCGTTGTTTTCCAGGGTGAAATTCCTGGAGATGCTCTCGAAGATGGTGTTTTCACTGTAAATATTCCAACAATGCTTGGTGATGTACCGGATGAAACACTCATTAACAAAAATGATGAAACTGCGATGAAGTTGGTTGAAGGTACTGATGCCTATGGATTGGAAGCACGCTATGAGCGAATCGATACGGGCGATGAAAGATACGCCTTAAGTGTAAATGGCTCAGACACGATTTATGTTGGATTTAAATATACCGACTGGGATGGTGTGGAACATTGGTTGACAAAAAACTATAAACTGCAGTCAGAATCCCAATTCAAGGTAATGGATCGTCGTTATGAAAAGAGGCTGACAGGTATCTATGTTGGTGAAACCATCTATATGGAAGTGAAGAATAAGATGCTCGATATCAGCCCCGACCGCGATAAGGTGAAGATTCAAGTAAGAACCAATCTAGGTCAGAAAATGACAGTGGAATTAATGGAAACATTTGAGCATACAGGCGTTTTCCGTGGCCTGGTTAGACCACAATATAAAGATACTAATAAAGAAGGAAAAGAAGGTGAATTGTACGTGGAATACGGCGGTATGATCAAATTTACATATTCCAGTGTGAGCTTCAAATCAAAGAAAACGTCTTCAATAATGAAGAATATACGTGATAATACGAGTACTAATAGGGAAGAGATTCGAATCGAGGTCTACAAAGGTGCGGACGGTATGATAACCGCCTTTACCAAACGATTTAAGGATCCGGATATTGCTGTGCAGACTCAGTTTGTCATTGCAGAAGCCTATTTTGAGCTTGCCAAGAAGCATCGTATATTGAAGAAGATGGACCTTGTAACGCGAGAGATCGCCCAGGGTAAACGCCTGCTTGAAGAGGCCATTCGCGATTTTCCAGATTCGAAATACCGTGCCCAGGCAGACTATTTGCTAGCTGAACTTTCATTGGAATTTGCCAATGATGCCCCAAGCAAGGAATCGAAGTCGAAGCATTATAATGAAGCCATGCGGCGTTTTTCAAATATTGTCGGTACCTATCCGGATAGTGAATATGCCCCGAAGGCCCAATACAAAAAAGCATTAACCTTTGAGAAGATGGGTATGCTTGATAATGCCTGTGAAGAATATGTGAAATTATCCTATCGCTATCCGAAACATGAACTTGTGGCGGAAACGATTGCCCGCCTGGGACAGTATTTCTGGATGAAAGGTAAGATCTTCAGAAAAAAATCACTTGACCCGGCAACCGAAGAAGTGCAAGCATTCAAACTTGAGAAACGTGCGCTGCTCATGTATAAGACATCGGGTGAAGTCTTCGGACGACTGGGTAAACGCTTTCCCGGCCATAAACTCAGTGGAAAAACCACAGTGCTTTCCGGACAGGCATTTATGCAGGCAAATATGCATGAAAAGGCGATCGAAATCTTTCTCAAAGCGATTAAGAAGTTCGATGGCAAGAAAAACCTTGTTGCAGAAGCTATGTACTGGTGTGGCGATTCATACCTGAAGTCCGAAACAGCTGATGGTTCAGTAAATGCCTGGCGTATGTGGAAGAACCTTACCTGGAATTTTCCGGATACAAAATGGGCAAAATATGCCCGTGGGCGTCTTGCATCTGAAGAGATGATTGAGGCGGAATCAAAAGCTAATGAGGCTGAATAATGGCAGTTGAGTTAAACCCGCAACAAGCGCAAGATAAGATGGAAAAACAACAGCGCCAGGTCGATATTCTTTCACAAAGAATTCAAATGCTGGAATCTGAAAATGGAAAACTTATCGACTTACTGGAGCGCCATGATATCGATGCAGGTATACCCCAGCATAAACATATGGAACTGCCCCCGCCAGTAACGGAAGCGATAGATGATACATCAGAAGCATTTGCATTGCTGGCAGGGCCGGAATTGCGCATGCTGGAAGAACTTTTCAAGGAGGATATTTTTGTCCTTGAACGATCCGAAACACAGGTAGATGTTGGCCATTGGCTAAATAAAGGTACCTTATGGATCGCTGCTACCGATACTGAAATGTCAGTATTCGCTGCAGGGAAAAAACCACATATTGAAAAGGCCCCGTTTGAACTTATAAAAAAATCGTTTTATAATCACATCACTGGAGAACTGGTATTAGCACCAGCCTCTGGTTTAACCCAAAATAAAGTAAAGCTTGCCCCTGCAGTTGCAGAACAGCTACTTGCACAAATTTACCAATAATAATTAGGAGATAAATAGATGTTCAAAACAATACTACAAGGTGGTTATATGATGATACCACTTATGTTTTTAAGTGTACTTACAATTGCGGTTGTTATCGACCGTGCAATGGCTTTTATGAAAAACCGCAGTGTTGATGTACAATCCTTGCGGGCAGAAGTGATGCGACTCGTAAAAGATGGAAATATTCAGGATGCTATTTTACTGTGTGCCTCTACACCAGGCCCGGTTTCGGCAGTGATATTAGCCGGTCTGCAATCCCTGCAAAATTTACAAAATGCCGGTGAAAGTACAAATGCGATACGTGTGGTGATGGCAAAATCGATGGACGATTATGCCTTGCATGCAATCAGCGCAGTGCAAAAACGTTTAAGCATTCTCGATACTGTTGGTAACTCCGCACCACTCTTTGGTATGTCAGGTACTGTATTGGGTATGATTTCCGCTTTTGCTAATATGGCACAGTCTTCCGGACTCGATGCCAGTGTGGTTGCCGGTGGTATTTCAGAAGCACTTATTACGACAGCAGGTGGTCTACTCATCGCACTTGGGGAAGTTATCCCGTTGAAAATTTTCAGCTCATTTGCTGAAGAAATTGAATTGGAAATCGAAGATGCGAGTACTGAGCTCGTTGAGTTCGCAGTATTATCTTCACAAGAATAGTCATAAATCATTTACGCGGGTAATAAATAAATGGGTCGTAAACGCCGAAAAAATTATAGAGATTCAAAAGAAATGCCGACGGATTCGTTCTCGGATATCGCATTTCTGCTGATTATTTTCTTTATTCTGGTGACGTCTCTGTCGAAGGATCAGGGTTTTATAACAGATATGCCGCGCAGTGAGCAGTCTGATGAAAAGCCAAAAAAGACAAATACGGTGGTAATAAAAAACGAAAAAGTTTATTTCAACGACAAGGAACTAACCATTGAAGGACTTGCGAAGGCATTGAAGAAGCTCAAGCTTGCAGATAAGGCTGCTGACGAAGATAAATTAGTCATGATGGAACCAGCCGGCAATATTAAATACCAGCTTTATTTTGAGGTAATGTCGACTATTTCCACCTCTGGTGGAGTCATCGCACTGGTAAAAGAAGACGAAGATAATGGTAAAGGTGACAATAAGGCTAAAGCAAAATGAAGCGACGAAAGACAAAAAGGAAAGCTGTTACGGTACCCATTTCAAGTATGGGGGATATCGCCTTCCTGCTGATTATCTTTTTCGTACTATGCGGAAGTTTTAAAAAGAATACTGTGCAACTTGAGCCACCCAAAGCCAGAGATATTGCTGAAATTCCCGAAACACAGGTGGTTGTTGCAATCAGTGATGAAGGCGAAATTTTTGTCAATGCACAACAAGTATCAACAGCCATGGAAGTGGAAATGATTGTCAGTGCATTGCTCAAAGACAAAATTACTAAAAAAGGACGAACAGTCATGTTTAAGTGCGATACAAATATCCGACTTAAAGAATTTGAACCAATAATAGAAGCAATAGCCAAAGGCGGCGGCCAGATCGCTGCAGTTGGAAAATTACAGGAAGGTGAATAAAATGGAACAGAATCATAACCCAGACGATCTACTCAAAGGATTTAAAAAACTCAATATATTTGTCGTTGGATTTTTTATCTCAGTCATACTGCATGTAACAATTATCTTTGGTAGTTCAGCGAGCTACCTGGAACTGTGCAAAAAACACGGCACCATAAACCCTGCAGATATCGATGCGAAAGAGAAAAAGATACGCATCAAAAAACAAAAAGAGGATCGTGCAAAAGAGAAAGCCCGGAAAGAAAAAATAATTGAAGAAGAGGAGAAAAAGGTCGCAGATTTAAAAGCAAAAGAGGAAGAGAAACAAGGCCTCAAAGGTGGTAAAAAAGACCCCAAAGCGGTTAAAAGAGACCCCAAT
>JABSQK010000784.1 GCA_013215875.1 Lentisphaeria bacterium | reverse complement strand
TTATTATCAGCAATTTGACGCGGATCCAAATCTGGAATTTCCGCAAGAAAATTTTGGTGGTTGGAATACGGGCGAAGTAGAGCTCGATCCAAAACACACGGCAATCGTTGTCATGCATGCCTGGGACCTGGGCACACCCGAAGAACACCCCGGACTCTTTCGTGCGGTGGGCTGCACTCAGGCAACCTACGATATTTGCGAAAATGTTTTTCCAGATTTTCTCAGCGCGGTACGTAAATCAGATTTTCATTTGTTCCATATTGTTTCAGGCTCTGGATACTTTGAAGACTATGACGGCTATAAACGAACCCTAGCCTTGGATAATCCAGAAGTGGAATTAGCACAGGCCGATCCAGATTCGACTTACAATGAGTTGCGTGCGTTTAAGGGCAAGAATGTTTTTACTGGTGAACACAATGGTGAGGATATGCGAGGTGCCTGGGCGCGTGTCGCTTTTCCAAAAGAAGCAGAGCCCCAAGGCGATGAAGGAATAGCAAAGGACGAACACCAACTAACTGCCCTTTGTCAGGATGCAGGTGTAAATCATATCATCTATGCCGGCTTCAATATTGACTGGTGCTTGATCATGTCACCGGCTGGGATGGTCGATATGAATCGTCGCGGATTTATCTGCTCGGCATTTCGCGATGCAGTTACAGCAGTAGAAAATAAAGAAACCGTCCGTGAAGGCATAAGCAAGGATGTTAGCCTCTGGCGTGTCTCCGTCGGATTTGGTTTCGTTTTTGAAACTGTCGATTTTATTAAAGCAATTGACTAGAAAACTTAACACAGGAAAATAGTATGTCAGAATCTAGACTGGACGCATTCGAAAAAAATGGTTTTTATGTGTATGACAAACCTGTACTTAGTGCTGAGTTAGTTAGCGATGTTCATGATGCGATGCACATGATAATGAATGGCGAAAACGATACGGGAATGCCGGCACGTCTCGATTTTTGGAAACCGGAAGATGATCCGGCTGCCCTGGTAAAAATTGATAATCCCCAATGCGCCAGCAAAGCAATTACCAAGCTGCTTAAGTCACCGGAAATGGGTGCAGCAGTTGCCGCAGTTACCGGCGCTGAAATGGTGCAGATCTGGACCACGCAACTTCTTTACAAACCACCACAGAGCGACGATGGCGACAAGGTCCAAGGAGTTGGCTGGCACCAGGATTGGACATACTGGAATACCAATTGGAAAGAAGGGGCAGATCTGTTTACCGCTTGGGTTGCTATAAGTGATGTAAAAGAAGAGTCCGGCCCAATGAAGTTTATTGCCCGTTCTCATTCCTGGCAAAAACCCGGTGGTGGTAATTTCTGGGGTGATAATTCAGCCAAAGATTTTGAGGTGCCAGAAGGCGAAGAGTGGAATGAAGTAACGGCGACAATGCCAAGCGGGGCCCTCAGCGTTCATGATTGCCACACATTACATGGCAGCGGCCCAAACGAGTCCTCGCAAGCACGCTACAGTTTTGCCTTACATATGCGCAGTGAAAAAAGTTTCCCTCTTCCCGGTGATCCTGAGTTTAGTCGCAGCAGTCGAATTGATGACATGGATCTCTGCCCAATTATTTATGGCGACAGAATAGAGTCGGCATTTACACCGCAGGACTAGTTGTTTTGTCGCATTCGGAGAACCCGAGCTACTTTATGTACATGCTATTAAGTTACCGTGGGGCAATATTATTATTGCCCCTTGAAGCGCGGTCTGGAAACGCCCAATAATGGGCTCACTACATAGGGATGCCTCTTTCACTCTGAGATTCTTCTATGTAGTTAAGGCATCCTTGCCTGTTGAAGTGTCAAAACGCCCAGCAGCTCGAAGAGCAAAGCGAATGGCAACGCCATGAGAACGTAGTGGCAACTGTCCTGATGGGCTCACTACATAGGGATGCCTCTTGCACTCTGATTGTGAGGCCCAGTGGAAAAAATTAGGATTTTAAATCGTCGACTATTTGTTTGGCGCCAGTGTACAAAAGACCCAAATCAACGGAAAAGGACATGTAGGTCAGGCCCTTGTCTATCCAAAAGCGGCTTTGTTCAGCGGTCTCAGTAAAATTCCCAACAGCGATTTCTTTTGCTCGACAGGCATTGACAATCTCTGTTGTCTTTTCGATTACCGATGGATGGTCCACCTGCCCGGGAACGCCGAGAGACTGGGATAAATCGTAAGGGCCGATAAAGATAATATCGATGCCTTCAACATCCAAAATTTCATCGAGGTTTTTGAGCGCTTCCAATCCTTCGAGTTGTACAATCAACAGAGCTTCATTGGCCGCTTTTGAAAAATAGCGCTCTTTATCCATCGAGGAATAATTTGCAGCGCGAACATATCGGCATACCCCGCGTTTGCCAAGCGGTGCAAATTTCGATGCGTTCAATGCATCGTGCACATCGGCAGCGCATGTTACTTTGGGCACCTGTACGCCAGCTGCACCTACATCGAGCACTTTAGAAATTATCTCTTCATCCGTTGACGGTACGCGGACAATCGGCACAATGCCGGATAGCTCCGCTGAACGAATCAGACTCTGCACAGTTTCTACACTGCTGGGTCCATGCTCCATATCCAGAATGACAAAATCGAAACCGCTATGGGCCAGAACTTCAATGACCCCAGGATCACAGGTTTTACTGAACGGTCCAAAGACGGCACCGGCTTTCAATTTTTGTTTAAATGCAGTGACTGTTTCTTCATTCATAGTGTTCGTCCAATTTAATATTTAGAGTATTAGCTACACAAACTAGCATTGAATAAGAGCCTGTCTATCAGCTCGATTCGTCAGCTGCTTTTTTCTGGCTAAGGTAGACTGCTATAAAAATAATACTCATTCCAATAATTTGGGCAATTGAAATCATTTCTGATAAAATGAGCCAGGAGAGTATGAGTCCCAGCGGCGGTCCAAGGTAGCTAAACTGGGCGGTTTTTTCCGAGCCAATATTGGTGATTGCATATTGGTAGAGTATATAGCCGATATATAAAGAGCCTATGCCGCTGTAAAACATCGCAATCCAGGCTTTTGAATCTGCGGCTGGCAGCTGGTTAAATTCAAGCTCTCCCGCTATCGCAGCTATTAGTGTTGAGAGAATTGCACCCCAAACTAAAAACCAGGTAATGGTACGTATATTGCCCAGCCTAGTGGAGGTGCTTTTTGAAAATACAATGTAAAGGGCCCAGCTGGATGCTGCAATAAAAATATATAAAACACCAATGTTTAATTGTGAGAAATCCAAATCATCGGCCGCGCAAATTATGATTCCACCCACCGCTAAAATACTGGAAATAATTTTGCGTTTTGTCCAGCGGCTGTCTTTAAAGATGCAAGTTAGCATGATCACCAGCACGGGTATAGATGAAATGACGATTGCAATGCTACCCGCTTTTAAATGATCCAAGCCGAAGATATAAAAAATTTGATAAATCCCTATACCCATAATACAGAGCCCGCCAATAATAAAAAAATCATGTACGGAAATTTTCCATTCTTTTTTTGTGAGTATTAAGGTTAAGATGCAAAGAAACCCGGCCAGCGAAAATCGTAGGGTATTAAATAAAAATGGCGGAAAGTTTTCATCACTGCTCACTACATACTTTTTCATCAAGACAATATTCAATGACCAGAGAAACATTACCAGTATCAATGCAAGTTGTGATTTCAATACTGTTGTCATTTTATACCGTAGCTGGAGGTCCGCTTGAAACCGGACTGTCCAGTCCGGGACCGAGCGTTAACTCATTACATAAACGCCGGGTTCCAGACCATTGAAATTGCCATCTGCATCTTTTTCTATAACGTGCTCATGAAACTTGCTTGTGAGTGTGGTAATTTTATCCCAAGGTTCCGGCAGACAAATAATATCCCGTGGCGGGAAAAATTCTGTATTGGGCGGTACGCCTTCTGTGACGGGGAAGAAGAGCATATCATCCATAATAGAGAGGTCACCAACCAAATGGCTAAAGGCATCGGGTCCGCCTTTCTCTGCCAGCAGCTTGGTCATGAACTGGCGATACTCATCGCTTAAAGAACCAGACGCAGTCTTGCACATGCCACCAACAGGTAGATTTACACCACCTTGATCAACGACCATGCGTTTGGGTGCAATCTTATTGAGGTTCAAGAAGAAGTCACGTGGGCCCATGCCATCGACAGCACGAATCGGATTTCCGGCAATGGAGAAGATATTTATTGGTGCTTCAAGACTGGCGCCCTCACCTAGCAAAATAGCTTCAGGATCACACTCTTTAATAAACTCGTATATTTCCGTCTGGAACTTAACAGTCAAGCGATTGGAATCTGCCGGAAAGCGCTGAAAGTCGCAGTCTGAAAAATCGGGTGGAAATACCCAGCCGAGGCAGTCAAAGAAAATTCCTTTGCATCCACATTCAACAATGTAGAAATGAATCCACTTTTTAGTGTATTCGATATAACCGGGATGGCCAGGATTACACATAACCATGCCGCCATCCACCGATCCCCAACCGGCTGTACCACGTCCATCTATACCGCGTATAAACCAATCATCATCAATGTCCTCAGCACCCGGGCTAATTCCCGAATGCGACATCCAGATTAATATCGGTACATCGCGGTCGCGCATGCGATGACACATCTTCTTAAATTCGGCTTGTGTACCAAAGTTGGGATCCGGTTCATAACCAGTTGGTGTTGTACCGGACTGAATCGCGCGATTGGTTACCAGGCTATAGCCTATGGCACTGTACTGCCCATCGTCGATTTGCTTGTCCCAATAATCTGCCTGAAGTTTCCAAGTGGGTTGATTGTTCCAGCACACATCGCCGCCCCAGCTCTTTTGAAATACCCAGTCGGGGCACTCTTCATAATAAAATGTCACATACCAGGCCAACCACTCCTGCATTTTTTCATTGGTTTTACCATGATAAATTTTCACCTCCGGCATGCGCAGTGAATCGCCAATTTCAAACGGTGCATGCAAAAGAAAATCGTAACCAACACCATCTCCGGAATTATCAATGTTTAATTGATACCCCACATGAGCCCGGCGGCAGGTAATCGCAATCCAGTGTTCGGTCTCTTCATTGTAGTACAAGCCCCCGTGAACAACCATGGTACTTGGGTACGTTCGGCGCCAAACATTCTGCATATATTTCTTGGCATTTGCCGGGGTATCATTTTCATAACCGATATGGCCAAATTCATCACTCGGCCCCTGGGTATGAGACGATGGAAAAATCATCCGCGTTTTGTCACCCCAGAATTTCCAATCCCAATTCATTAGGCCGAAGCTATCGACATAAAGCGGTGCCTCATTTACCGGACCACCAGGACCCGGGCATGGCAGGTCTGTCATATCTGCAAGTTCACGGCGGATAAGATAGTTCACCCCGGTGCATTCAAATTGCATGCCATGACGTGGACCGATGCCACGGTTCATGACCAATCCCCAACCGGAAAAATGATCAATAAAATGTTCGCCTTTTAAAAGACCTTTGCCCTCGCCATGTGGACGGGTCTTCAATGTTCGGCCATTGACCACAAGGTCGTTCTGACCATCCTCACTGGAATTTAAAAGTTCTTCACCATACAAAGTGATAGATTCTATTTTATTTGTTTCCTCATTAGCTGTAAATACTAGGCTCATTTTACGTCTCCGTATTGTTTATTTCGCAAATTTAATTCTTTAGGATTATATAATTTTTTCATGATTTACTTCACTATTTTTGCTTCGCCGCCAGCGAGACAAATACTCTCCAGCCTTATTACCTCACGGGCGGTTAATATAGGTCGAATTTCCAGAGTATGGATCTTGGAGGGATCAAGCCCGGCTATGGTCTCATAGTGTTGCCTATTGCCGCCATAGCGTTTCGAATTGAGATTGATTACCTTTCTCTCTTTACCATCAAGTATAATCTGATATTTTCCAGAGTCCGTTGTTTCCTGGCCATAGATCATAACGAAGGACGCTTTAAATTTCACAATAATTGGTTCGATGTTTTTAGTCCTACCAGTGGCAATTACCACATCATCTAAATAGCGTGCCATATAGCCATCGTACCAAGCCGCGGTGCGGCTCACAGTGGTAACTTTCCAGCCCTTTGGTAAGGTTCCAAATTGTGAAATCCGGGTCCGCGACCAGCTCATGTAGGTATCAGCATGCAGCATTTTCTCAGGAATTTCGCAAACCATCTTATCTTTAATTCCCTTTTCAAAAGCCCCCCAGGCAGCATCCGCAAAAATCTCATAACCAAAATCGCCGGGGTGAATATAATCAATATTCCAAATTCTCTTTGTCAGTATTTTCTCCGGTTTCTTACCTGTTTTCTTTATGGTCGCTTTCTCTTCCGCTACCATGTTTTGAATACGTAAAACTGCATCGCCCACAGGTGCATTATAGGCTTCGGCTATTTTGATATGCTTCGTACGCCCCGGCATATTTTTTGCAGTGCCGGGTTCGGCATCATGATGGAAAGGGAAGATCACAGGTATAACCAGAGAGCCTTTAAGAACAATCCGTCGTACGATGGATTCGTATGTGGCAAACTTTTTAGGCTTATCCACATTCAATCCGTCATTCACTGAAAAGTCGACGAATACGAGGGCTGGATTATATGCCAGGCAGTCACGCTCTAAACGAAAAACACCAAGGTCAGAGCCCGTTCCACCGATCGAACTATCCACATAGCTGAAATGCGCGGCGGGATATTTCGCATCTA
>JABSQK010000783.1 GCA_013215875.1 Lentisphaeria bacterium | reverse complement strand
GTTGTTGTCATAGGGTATGGGTTTTCCGGGAAGTCATTTCATAGTTATTTAGTCTCATTGGTCGATGATCTGGAACTCTACGGAATTGCCAGCAGGAATCCTGAAACGCGTGAACGCATTGTAGCAGAGCGCAGCTGTAAAGCATTTGCGAGCTATGATGATGTTCTGGATGATCCTCAAGTCGATATTATCGTTTTAGCTACTCCAAACAATACACATGCTGACATGGCTATTGCCGCTTTAAATAAGGGGAAACATCTTGTTACGGACAAAGTGATGTGTTTAACTTTAGCAGATTGCGATCGCATGATACAGTGCGCAAAAGAGAATAAACGCCATTTGTTTGTATTTCAAAATCGCCGTTGGGATGGTGACTACCTTACCCTGAAAGATGCCATGGACAAAGGTGAATTGGGCGATGTGAGATCTATAGAAATGGCCTGGCAGGGTTTTGGTGCTTGGGGTGGTTGGCGCGGGGAAAAAGCCAGTGGCGGTGGTAAGTTATACGACCTTGGTGCTCATATTATCGACCAAATCTGTATGCTCTTTCCTGAGCCAATAGACAGTGTATATGCCAAGCTCCACTATGATCTGCCAGTTACAGATACAGAAAGCCAGGCTTATGTCACAATTAATTTTAAGGGCGGACGTACAGGAATTTGCGATACATCCAGCCTTGCGGCAATTTCAAAACCACGGATGGCGGCATATGGAACTAAGGCCAGCTTTATAAAATATGGTCTGGATCCTCAGGAAAAAGCGATGATAGATGAAACTATCGATGCCGCAGTGGAAGCAGAGGAAAACTATGCCCGCATACATGATGGCACTGTGGAAATTATCCGGCCGACTTTAGCTGGCCGCTGGCGCAATTTTTATGAAAATGTAGCAGATGTAATCACCAACGGAGCTGAATCAGCGATTCAACTAGGAACGAATCGGCGGGCAATGTCTGTGATTGATGCAGCATTCCGTTCTCATGAAGAGGGAAAATTGATACATCTGAATTATGACGAAGCCTGACGATTACAGGCGCTTGGTTTTTCAGTTAAGTACTAAATAGCGAGCATGAAAATGTCGCATCAAAAATATAATTAGAGTGGTTAAAATACCGGTTGTCTATGAATGAAAAAATAAAAAGTAATTATCATCGCTACGCGCTTTTTGTTTTTCTAATTATTGGCTTCGCATTATATTATATAAGCATTGAAAGCCCGGCCCAGTTCGATGATAATCATGTATTTTATGAACAGACTTCAGATGCAATGTTGGGAAAAATAAAAAATCCCCGGCGCTTTATCAGCCATCTTACTTTTGTATTTAATCATTTCCTTCATGGTCCGGATGTATTCGGCTACCATGTTCTCAATATATTTTTTCACTGCATGGCCTGCTTTGGCATGTATCGTCTGGCCTATCTTTTATTCAACCGGTCGAATACTCTTGCCAGTGCAGCAGCGCTTATTTTTTTAACACATCCTTTAGCGACTCAGTCCGTTAGCTATATTAGCCAACGTTACAGCTCACTTGCTGGTATGTTTTTCATATGGGCCCTGTACGCCTATGTAAGTTTTAGGCAAAAACTGGATAAAGAACTCGACGAAAAATCCAATGAGAAGGATCTTTATATTCTGGCAGTTTTATGCACAATTCTTGCAATGTTTTCAAAAGAATATGTTGTGGCATTACCAGTTGTTTTGCTTATTTTCGAATGGCTGTATTTTAAGAATAGTCAGCTGGAAATGAAGACGCGGCTATTAATTCTAGCGCCATTTTTTATTGCTGCATTAATTATACCTTTATTATACATGTCGCCATCAGCGACCAGTGCATCTAGCTTTGTTTCTGTTCTACCAGATTGGGGGATGAATGAAATTGGCCGCGCTGAGTACTACTTTACACAAGTTAAAATCATCGTAGTCATCTATATGAAACTCATGATATATCCTGTGGATTTAAGCATCGATCATTATATCCCAGTATCTCGCAGCATAGACCTGGCTGTAGTAGTCTCCTATATTACAATGGGTCTAATTATAGCTCTTGCTTTCATCTTTAGAAATAAAAAACCGCTCATATTTATTGGCGTAGCAATTTTCTTCGGAACCATTTTACCCACATCGAGTATTATCCCAAACACAGAATTTATTGCAGAACACCGCATCTATCTTGGCATTGCTGGATTTGCCTTAATTGTTACCAGCATTGTATCATCTCTACCCAAAAAGATTCATGGGCCTTTACTGCTCATTTATATTATCTGTCTCGGTACATTAACTGTAAAACGAAATTCTCTGTGGAATGATCCTATCATCTTATGGCAGGATGCAGCTGCTCAATATCCCACTATACCACGGCCTCATTTTGCCATAGGGATCTATTATGAAAAGTCCAGAAGGTATGATTTTGCGGAACGCTCATTCTTAAAATGTCTGGATATTGAAACAAATTACCTTATGGCGCGTGATCACCTGGGCATTATTTACGAAAAGCAGGGGCTCAATCAAAAAGCGCTTAAGGAATACCAGAAAAATCTGGATATCAATAAAAATCATTTCGACTCCATATACAACCTGGCACTTTTACTGTATAAGATGAAAGAATTCGAAAAATCCCGAGTCAATTGTGCTATAATATTAAACAGCAATGCGAATCATCCGGGAACAAATTATATCATGGCGCTAATAGAAGACCAATTGGATAATGATGACTCAGCCGCTAAGAATTATTATCAAAAAGTACTATCCTTTAATCCGCCTAAAGATGTGCATATAATATGCAATGAGGCACTTGGTGCCATATACAAAAATGAAAAGAACTTAACATTCGCGGTTGTACAATATGAACAAGCTTATCAATTATACCCACGGAAATCGGTTGCGATGACCATATGCAATTTATATGTTCAGTTGAAAGATCTGAAAAAAGCACATCGTTATTACCAATATGCATTG
>JABSQK010000782.1 GCA_013215875.1 Lentisphaeria bacterium | reverse complement strand
CACCGGCGTGACATGTTGCCCCAGTCGAACTGGTTTTATGACAGGATTGTCTACAGCGCGTTTTTATAAATATCCATCGGCTTATGGTTTTGGTAATCACATCACCATCACCGAACTGCTCAAAAAAAGTGGATACCGCACCGGTCATTTTGGTAAATGGCATATTGGTCCCAAAAATAAAACCTCAAATGGTACCTATGGCATTGACGTCATCGACAATGGAAAAGGTGGTGACATATCACTGTATGGTCGCGATGCTGGTCTTGTCGATGCTGCTATAAAATTTATCAAAAAAAATGCCAATGGCGACAAACCATTCTATGTAAATATTTGGGGTCACAGCACACACTCGCCTGTCAAACCGCATCCTAATTTTGTAAAGCCTTTTTCCAATCTAGTTGTTAAACGATCTGATTTTTCAAAAACAATGCAAACGAAGTTTAATAAATGTGAATCAGTCGGCGGCAATATTACCGCGGCGATGAAACAGTATGTAGCTGACGTCAATGCCATGGATAAAAATATTGCGCGTTTGCTTAAGACCATCGATGACCTTGGTATTCGTGACAACACACTCTTTGTATTTACCAGCGATCAAGGCCCTGGTAAAATAAATGATGGAAAACGAAAAAATAAAAATAAAAATAAGCAGAAGCAGAAGCAGAAGCAGAAGCAGGTAAGAGTAGCTGAAGCACATCCGCAAAACATGGTGGGTTATGCAGGCACTTACCGCGGTGGCAAACACGATCAATATGAAGGTGGTGTACGGGTCCCATTTATCATGAGATGGCCCGGCCACATTAAAGCTGGTGTCACCGACACCCAAAATATTATTTCAGGGATGGATTGGCTACCGACACTGTGTAGCATTGCGGGCATCAAAGATATACCTAAAAAACTCGATTGCGAAGACGTGTCTGATATTTGGTTTGGCAAAATCCGACCCCGCACCAAGACGCTCTACTGGAAAACACATAGCAACGACCCATCAATGCGAGATGGAAAATGGAAATTACATTTTAAAACCAAGCGAATCAAGGGAAAGAAAATCAAAGGAAAGAAAATCAGCTACGTAGAACTTTATGATTTATCCGTTGATCCTTCAGAAAGCAATAATGTTGCTGATAAACACCCTAAACTAGTAAAAAGATTAAGCGCAAAACTAAGTGCCTGGGTAAATGAATTGCCTAAAAAATATTTTGATAATAGAGATAGAAATAGAAAGAAATAATCGATTCATATGCCTTTGAAAATAGAGTGTTTTCATCTTTTTTTATATTCAATAATCAGAGAAGGGGTTCGTGTTCAAAATTGCAAATGATTATGTTATCTGCACTTAATTCGTGTACTAATTAGATAATACACAATACTAGAAAGATGGATCCGAGTAGATTCTAGCCTCAAAATGAATTCTAGCGTAGCTATTTGATTCAAGAAAAATATGCACTATTAGTAAGTCATGTCAAAAATTACGAGCAGCCCAAGAAGGGGAAAGCGGACTCGACTCGGCGGTAGTTTGTTCAAAATTGCCACTTCACCGCTTAGCCCGCTACCAGTTCAAATAAAGGAATAGAGAATATGTCAGACGACTATCTGCCAAAGAATAATGCCGATGGACTTCCCATTGTACCCATGACGGATGTTCAAAAATATATCTTCGATCTAAAGGGCTGGATTTGCTTGCCTGGCTTGATCGATGCAGATCAATGTGCAAAAATACGCGAGCACCTTTACGCATTTGTAGAAGATCCTGAACAGTTGCCTGAGGAGATTCGGACGGCACAGGCCGGGCCAGCAGAAATGCTTCTCGATCATCCCGAGGTGGTTGGCGTGTGCAATGAGATTATTGCTCACATGTATGTGGCCGACGAAGACTACTATGGCTTTCGTTATGATCATGACTATGTCAGTATCCGCAGTGCTGGGCATGACAACTACAGACCCCATGGCGGCGGCGGCCTACTCAACTTCGTTG
>JABSQK010000781.1 GCA_013215875.1 Lentisphaeria bacterium | reverse complement strand
ATCGATTGATGAGAGTTGACCAATTCCATGCAGTACCCAGGTAAATTCACGCTCCTTGTCGATCTTCGATTGTATCCAAAAGAAATCCAGCAGGTAGTCTTTCGTCAGGAAATAAGAACGCGTTTCCCAGACATCCAGCTTTTTCATAGACTTATTCACTTGTTCGGTGGGATCTGCTGTCACTGCAATAAATTTCACGGCCGGGGTGAATTCATGGCGAATGGTTTGTGGGCCACCCCAGGGACCCAGACGGTCGACCAATACCAGGTTGTGGCCGATGGCGTGGCGAGTCCAGCCAAGCACTGGAGGTTCATATTGCACAAGATTATAATCGGGATAAAGCAAGCGTCCATTGGCATGAAAGAGAAGACTTAAACGATCCTGATGCCCATGCCCATACCAGGCATTCATTAACATAAATGCAGACGGCGATCCCTTAGACCAATAGTTAGATGATTCATCAGCACGCAACATCGCGATACCGGCCTTGGGCCAAACGGACGATTTTGCCACAGGTGGCTTTGGATTTTTTGGCAGAACCAATCCATGTGTTAAACCCGTATAATTCAGATAGGAACGCTCATGGGAATTATTGCGTTTTGGGTTCAGACTAAGTATCCAGGCATAGGCCGGATCCTTGCTGCGTGAATAGGCTACTTCAAGTGCTGCTTGTAGGCTCGACCGTGTATTGCGCTCATCCAGTGCAGGTATATTGGCCAGATAAATATCACCCGGTTCTGTTGCTGTTGGATAATTAGTAGCCCCATCACCATACGATGCAAAACGTAAAGAGCCCTTTCCAACACCTGTTTGTTCCAATGGCCAGCTCATATCTAAATAACGATCGACAAAGGTCTTTAAGCTGTCACCACTGGGTGATTTATAGGCCCATAGATCGGTGCCATCGAAATTCTTTGCCGCTTCTGCCACGGCAATCAAACCCGGTAGTACATAAAAAATAGCATAACCATTGGCCTCATCCCATATACCATCACGAAGGGAATTTATCGAATGCTTAAATCCGTATTTACTTTCGAGAGCCCATTTTATCGCAACTTTATCTTGTGCAGCATAGGCGAGTAGAGCAGCATTCCAGCGCTGCAAAGACATCATATTATGCGTACCACCATAGGTTTTTGTAAAGACGATAGTCGCCTGTACTTTTGCAGATAAGTAAGCACGGATTTTTGTATGCTCCTCTTCGCTAAATGAATTGCCGATCATATCGTACAAGACAGCATCATCGGCTAGGGCCCAGTCATAATGTTTGACAATGGGCTTAGGTCCGTTTGCACGAGCCAATAAGTGACTTCGAATATCGACAATGTAAGTCTTGCCATCGACTGCATACGCAAATGCCCGTTCCCAACGGTGAACAGCTTGCAAAGGTTGCACCTTATGAGCACGATACTGTTTGCCAGTGGCAATGATTTTCTTCCAGGTACTGGCATGAGGTTCGGTTTTTATTTTTTCGCGAATAGTTTCAATCTGTTTCGCATTGATGATCAGGTTTGGGTAACCCTCTGCAAACAGAAGAGTCGAACATAATATACATAAAATGTAGCGCATTAGTTAATTTCCTTTTTATTATTTTTTAAATTGTATCATCCCAGACGCACCCGTCCCCATCCACAAACATTGCGGTCTGGCCGGCGCATAAGACCTGCAGTCGATTTCCAGCTTGCACCCTTCGCCGATGCACCACCGGGCTCTACATCTGCCATGCGAATATTGAGGGAGAAGTTAAAGCCATCTTCCGGAATGATATGCGACGTCTCATAAGGAATGCGACATGACAGTATATAGGAACCCGGGCATTCCGTAACATGCGATTCGATTCCCGGCATGGGCAGATTGTACCAGTTGTGTGGGACCACATCACCCGTCGGCGTCAGTTGCACATGAAATGCCAGGGCAGTCATATCACCAGGCGCTTGATCAGTCAGGTCGATAAATATATCAACCACATCGCCACCCCAAACCAAATAGCCACTATAGGGGTTCCATATTTCTTCATCGTTCACATTAAAGAGAAAGTAGAGATAGTCATCATCCCATTGCACCTGAAAGCAACCCAGATTTTCCGCCAGAACTTTTTCAGCAGGAGCAGCATATTCATTTTCCACTGCCTTCTGGTCATCGCCCTCAGATAAATAAATCGTTCTCACATCCTCCCAGTCGGACTCACGATAAACGAGTTGCACTGCTTCTGTAGCCTTGGGAATAATTAGGTCGGGTGCTCGTGAATCCTTAAAGGCATGGCGAATCACATCATCCGCATCCTGGCAAGCTTGCTCATCGACTGTGCCTTTACCAAGCAGCATCGAATAAGAATCAAAATATTCCGGGTGAGACGCTTTGCTTTCATATACTGCAACATCCTGAGATGAAGACGACAGACCCTTTTCAACAAAAGAAGATGCAAGTTTTAGTGCAAAGACTCGCCCTTCACCAGGCCCCAGGGCAATGGACATAGCAGTTAAGTCCCCTTCTGATTGAGTTTCGAGAGGCAGTCCCAAGGATGTATCCGTACAGGATTCAACAGAGGCAGCAATATGAATGGTATCTGCAAGCCTATCCTTATAATGCGGGTTTAAGACAAAGAGATAATACATACCATCATCTAAATTTTCACGAAGTGTTAATTCGAAGCGATCCGCATCACACCATACATCACGTGCCACAGTTTCACTCATCAATTCATATATAGCATCATGAATAAACCAGGGATGCGTTAAGGCCAATGAGCAGCTTCCCTTGCCATACGATACAGTCTTCAACTCACCAGCGTTTACGTCTGCTGAAACCCATTGTCCATCGCCCGCATTCGTAAGACCCAGATCACCGAAGAGGGTCTTCAGCAATTGGCCATCCCCATTGCCATACTTATCGTATACGCCTGCAGGCATAAGCATCACCAGTGTACCGCCCTGCTCTATCCAGCTTAGCAATTTATCGCTGAGCCCATCAGCCAGAGAAATTGCATATGGCAAAAACAAGGCGCTATAATCATCAAGCGATTCTGTGCCATCCATAATATGTTCTTCCATTAAAAAGAAGTAGGGGTAATTGGATTTGAACAGCATATCATGAAGGTTAGCAGCATAAAGGCGTGGTAAGGTACTGGGATTGGCATTGGACAGGGCAGTCGACGGTTGCATGATAGCAATCTTTGCTGGCACAATTCGTGTTTCTTCTATAATTGGAAAGAGCTTTTCTGCCCGTGCTTTCATGATGGGTATCCAGCGAATCGCATCGCGCAAAATCAAAGGGGATGCAGGGTCGATCTCAAAAAAGTCATGCCGGTAAAATGACCAGTTACCAAATTGGTGACCAAAAACAACAAACATGGTTTTGCCCCAGGCCAATTGCCGAAAAGTATTACCCATTCCCACCGCAAAGTAATCATCGTCTGTTTCCACATAGTGATGCCGCGGATAAGACCAGACATATTCAAATTGCCCCAGACGTTTCTGGAAGTGCCGGTTCAAACTGTAATGATAAACAGACTGTGGAATGTTAACCCATTGTGTATTAATATGCATACCATAAACATCACCCACATCAGCCTTAAACCACTCCAGGACATCCATCCCTGTTTGCAGGTCACCATTAAAAAGTGATATGCCACCCCCACCATATAAAATCAAGGGTTTTTCAGGCGCATGTTTTTTATACGTGGAATGGTGCAATTTAAACAGCTCAAGAAAACTGTACTGGCGAAATTTTTGAAACCAAACTATTTCCGCACTGCCGGTTTCCCGTGTTTCGAAAGTTGTATCCGTTGATGGAGCAATCTCTGCAAAGGATTGATACTCTGTCGACCAGTCCGCATTCAACGCACTAATATCGGCGAAATTTTCCTGCAGGAAAATGTGATATTCAGCAATAGATGCATCACTGTGTCCGGCTTCATTTGCGCCACCTCCCATACTGGTCCAATGGGGTTCGGCACCATATAAGGAAAAGAGTAACTGCTCCTCATCTTCCATCGCCTTGGCCCAATTCTCAGTCCAGAATTCACAGAGCTCTTTCACTGCCGGGTGGTTAATATTTAATGAAGCAACATTGCCACGCGGGTGGCCACGCTCACCAGAACAATTTCGTGAAAAAATATCCGGATCGTCACCATATTTTTCCATAAACCACTTCGGACTTGCCTGGTATTCATGCTCACACCAGCCAGTGCGAATGTAGTACTTTGAATTATTCGCTTTCAACCCGGCAGTATGCGACTCGTAATTTGCCGTTTTAGCAAGGGATCCATCGGCATCGATATAAGACCCTTCACCTTTATGCAATGCAGCATCGATCTGCAAAATATCGTGAAAAGGCATCGCTTCATCTGAACAACCCCAGCCAAGAAATAAGGGCCGGTTGATTCCACCATCCCTATCGATTTCTGCCGGGCTCGAAACAGCAACTAAAAATGAATCAGATATTTCCTGCCCAAGTTCTTGTTTCAATATAGCGAATTGCCCTACAGCTTCATCATAGGCAGCTGCGACCTGGTCCAATGCATCCGAAAATGAACCCGCATCGCTATCGTTATTAATCATGCCACGCCAGGCATCTTTTGCCAGACCCAAGTTACTTTTCAAAATTGCCACGGAGTCGCTAAATATATCGACCCGGATTTCTTTACTTTGTGCAATAAAACGACAGTCGCTTTCTGCAGCTTCGAGAAATCCAAATTTAACGAGGTATTTGCTATAGTTTAGGCTCAGATCGAGCACGGTTTCTTCTATCATTTTATGCCTGTTTTAAAGTCCTGTTTCAAACCTCATCTAAGCTATCCTGAAGGTGCTTATATACAACTTAGAAAATGCGAATTATTACAGAATTATGAACTAAAGTGAACTTGAATAGTGTGCATAAGCTTCTATTTTTATAAACGATTCTAAATACTAAGTATTCACAGATTTGTGACTATAAAAAAAGTCGCCTATTAACAAACAAAGGGAACGAGATGAAACTGCTGGTCTGTATAATGTTCATAGTACTATCTGGCCTGCTGTCAGCTGCAGATGTCACTCATCCAAATCTCTACCTGGACAAGAAGGACCTAGTAAGAATTCGCGACAATATCAAGAAATATCCTTGGGCCAAAAAGATTTTCGACGCGCTTAAAAAAGAAGCGGATACGCGCCAAACAGATCACAGAAAAAATCTGCGTCGCTGTACTTTAGCGGCACTGGTATATGCAATTACAAAAGACAAGAAATATGCCAATATTGCCCGGGGGCGAATTACCGCCATGTCGAATCATTGGAATTCCCCACAGAAACATTTCCAATGGGATATCGGTGGCGAAGCAGCTATGGTCTATGATTTAATTTACGATGCACTGTCCGAGGCCGACCATAAACGTTTCGATTCTGAAATTAAAAAAGGCGCCCGCCATGCGATTAAGTATATGGAAGCCGCACGACAAACAGTCAATATGTACTTTCTTGCACATACTGAAGTTGGTCTTATGGGTTTTGTTACCGGCGATGAAGAACTTATTGAGTGGGCAATGAATGACAAAAAAGGCGGAAGCTTCGAGCATGTCGGTCATATCCAATACGGTGGTTATGAACAAATCATGACCAACAATTACCATGACAATGTCTGGCACGAACCCAATGGCTATGGCTATTATATTGTTCTTCCTCGCTTGATCGCCCTCTCCGAAGCAGCAAGCCGTTACTACAAAAAAGATTACTGGCGAAAAAAATCGGCGAATGGCCAAAGTTTAAAGGGAATCTTCGACGCGATTCTGGACCGCCTCTATCCAGCAGAAAATTTTGGCAAGGGCCTGAGTTTGCGCATGAATTCATTTGGCGATACGGGAACACAATTTAATGCAAAAACCAGTGACTGGGGACACAACGAAGACTTCTTTGCAGTTAATAGTCCTGGATCTACCGCCGGTGGATTGAAAGGCTTCGAGCTGGGTCATCTCTTTGAATATGCCTATGGACGCAGCAAAGATCCCGCCTATGCCTGGTTAATTATGCAAAACCCAAGCCGGAACTGGGTGAATAAACATGCGGCTTACTTTCACCTCTATGGCTATTCTGCATTGTCACATGGCGGGCATATCGACGTTTCAAATGTCAAAGCGCCTCATGCTAAAAGCCGTCTATTTCAAAATGCATCGTTTGCCATCTTACGTGCGGATGAGTCACCATCATATTGGACAGGAAAGGGCCTGACTGCAAACCTGATGCTTGGCGCCTTTCGCAGTCATCGCAATTGTGATGAATACAGTATGGCTCTGCATGCAAAGGGTCGCATGATCTATCCCGACATCGATGTCATGCAATATGAAAATGATAAGAAATGGGGCTGGACCCATCGTACCATCGCACATAACAGCTTAACTGTTGATGGGGCAAATATGAGACGGGCTAAATATAATACTCGCCACCTGTTTAATGATGCAGTAAAAATTGTCGCTGTTGATGGAGGACCTTACCAGAAAAAAGCCGAATATCGAAATGCAAAAATTGGCGATCCATCTTATCCAAAAAATGTTCACCTCGGCCGGGGATTATTTCTAACGAAAGAGTATCT